>NZ_JBGOOI010000045.1:821-37959 GCF_041439605.1 Vibrio sp. 1F169
GGTTATGTCTTTAATGCAGCGAAATATTATGTTCCAAATCCGCGGTTCTATCATAGGCAAGGACTAATGAATTATTGGTGGTGATAGGTTTTAGCTATTAGCTTGCGAGTTTCCCATATAGGTCATGCCAACATAGTCAGAGTAGTGGTTTGGTTATGTCTTTAATGCAGCGAAATATTATGTTCCAAATCCGCGGTTCTATCATAGACAAAGACTAATGAATTGCTGGTGGTGATAGGTTTTAGCTTTTTACTTTCTGAATCTAATATATGCCATTAGCAGAGCAGCGGATTCCCCGACTTACCAAAACAGCGCGCGTTGGGAGTCTAAATCTCCACTCCTGCCATATTTAAGGCTCTAGACTGCGCGTTCCGGCAGAAATGCTAGAGCCTTTTTGCTTTCTGAATCTAATATACGCGATTAGCAGAGCAGCGGATTCCCCGGCTTATCAAAACAGCGCGTGTTGTAGTCTAAGCCTCTATTCCTACCATATTTAAAGTCTCAGCAGAAATTCTGGAGCCTTATTTATTAGCTTCGACTCATAATGTTTTTACTCAATTTTTCCTATTTGGATCTGTTGATATTCGAACCTTAACGCTTCCGTAATAGTTTGAAGATCGAGTCGAAGAGAGAGGTCTTTTGGCTTTCTATATGTATGATATTTAAGCTGTCATTTCTTGCCTTGGATGATATTTGACCTTAGAAAGGTAAGTGCTCACTTATCCCAGCCTCTTTTATAAACAACCAACAGCACAATCCCCACTTCTTTATGAGAATTGTTCTCAATATTTTGTTACATTTTGGTCGTTATTACTAAAAGGCAACAAATATGGATATTTCCCGTCGTAAGTTTATTCAATCATCTCTCGCTATATCTGCACTAACTGTTTTGCCCGCTTGTTCTATGAAGCAGTCTGTTGATGGGCAAGGTAAGTATGTTTATGACTTAACTGCTGAACCTTCAACAGCTGAGTTAGTCGCGGGATTTGATACTAATGTCTTAGCCTTTAATGGGCAGATCCCAGCTCCGACGATTCGATGTCGACAGGGTGAAAAGGTCACAATTCGTTTTACGAATAAGCTATCAGAGCCGACGACTATCCATTGGCATGGCTTAAGAATCCCTATCGAAATGGACGGTGTTCCCTTCTTAAGTCAGCCACCGATTATGCCAGGTGAAACATTCATTTATGAGTTTACGCCGCCAGATGCTGGCACATTTTGGTATCACCCACATATGAATAGCGTTAAACAACTTGGTATGGGTTTAGTTGGCCTTATTATCGTAGAAGAAAGCACTCCCGTGCAGTTTGACGAAGAACACGCATTGATGCTTAAACATTGGCATATCGACAAGCAGGGTCAATGGAAAGACTTAATGATTCCTCGACTCAGTGCTCGTATGGGCACTCCTGGTGAGTGGAGTAGTGTTAATGGAGTTCATGAACCCGTATATCAGTTGAAGCAGTATGCCGCGACTAGACTGCGTATTGCTAATGTCGATAATACGATCACTTATCCTATTGCTATCGAAGGGGCTGAGGCTTGGGTGATTGCCATCGATGGTAACCCTGTGAAAACGCCTTACAAACTGACTCAACATAAAATTGGTCCAGGGATGCGTGTTGATATCGGACTGATCGCTCCTAAAGCTGGTGAGCGAGTTAACGTTCTCCAAATGAAGGGGCGTTTCCCTTTTTCTTTGTGTGAATTTGAAGTCGTAGATTCAGCATTTTCTCAAGAGCGAGTGTTACCATTATTACCATTGAATCCAGTACCTAACCTAGATCTTGCTAATGCTGAAGAGATCGATTTCGTGTTCGAGTGGGAGGGTGCGGTTTCACCTGTATCTAAAGATGGTAAATCGATGCCTAAATTTTGGCTTACTAATAAACGAGCGTGGGAGGGGATGAGCAAAGACAATATCCCTGAGCCGTTGGCGACTTTAGAGCTAGGTAAGACTTACATATTCGATCTTAAGAACGTCACTCAATATCATCACCCGATTCATATTCATGGTCATACATTCACTGTATTGGAACTTGATGGTAAAAAAATTGAAGAACCTTTCCATACCGATACTGTGTTACTTGGAAAGAATGGTCGAGCTAAAGCTGCATTTGTTGCCGACAACCCAGGACGTTGGATGTATCACTGTCATGTTATAGAACACATGAAAACGGGTTTAATGGGATATATCGAAGTTAAGTGACACCTGTAACGTTTAATATTTGCGCATGCATTCTTAGTTTCTACCCTCGCTTTTATCGGCGTTAAAGCTAGAATATAGGGATTATTGTTTGGGAGGATTCATGGGTCAGTTATCTATTTTAGGTTTTATTGCCATTGGTGGCGCATTTGGTGCTTGTTCGCGCTATTTGATTTCAGAGTTATGTGTGGTGATGCTAGGGCGTGGTTTTCCTTATGGTACGCTAACTGTTAACGTGATTGGCTCTTTAATTATGGGCTTACTCATCGCAGCGTTTGAGAATGAGATGGTTGCGACAGAACCATGGAGACAAATTATCGGTCTTGGTTTCCTTGGAGCACTGACTACATTTTCTACATTTTCGATGGATAACGTGCTTCTTATGCAGCAGGGTGCTTTCTTTAAGATGGGACTCAATGTGTTACTCAACGTGGTTCTCAGCATCTCAGCAGCATGGATCGGCTTCCAACTTTTGATAAAGTCTTAAAACTTTCTTACGATTTGTTAACAACTCGGCTTGGTTTATCCAAGCCGTTTTTATATACTCGATCGAACTTGTCGGAGTGCCATATGGCTGAGACCGTTAACTCGGGATCCGTTGAACCTGATCAGGCTAATACCTGCGAAGGGAACAAGAGTAGATATCTAACTAGAATCCCTCTAGAGATCTATCTCCAGATCACAACTGTATTTCTTACCGTGATCCCTCTTGTAGCATCTAATCCGTCAAGCATTTTTATCCCTATAAATAATGGCTAAAAGCCAAGGAAAAATGCTATGTCGAGTCGTAAACAAGCAAGACTGGAAGCGAAGAATTTCATCGATTCTTTATCCGTACAACCTTATCCAAATTCAAAAAAAGCTTATATCCAAGGATCTCGAGAAGATATTCAAGTCCCTGTACGAGAAATATCACTCGCTGATAGCCTTGTCGGTGGTAGCAAAAAAGAGCCTGTATTCGAACCTAATGTACCCATTCAAGTTTACGATACCTCAGGTGTTTATACTGACCCGACACATCAAATAGACCTGTATAGTGGCCTTCCTAAGTTGCGTGAGCAATGGATTGATGAGCGTGGTGATACGGAACTGTTAGACGATGTAAGCTCTGTTTACACTAAAGAACGTTTAGAAGATGAAACTCTAGACGACCTTCGTTACGGCAACCTACCTAGAATTCGTCGCGCGACTGGCGATCAATGTGTTACTCAGCTGCACTATGCTCGTCAGGGGATTATCACTCCTGAGATGGAGTACATTGCTATACGTGAGAACATGGGACGTCAGAAGTTTGCTGATGAGCAGCTTAACCACCAACATCCTGGCCATAACTTTGGCGCAAACCTGCCGAAAGAAATTACTCCTGAGTTCGTGCGTAAAGAGGTTGCTGAAGGTCGAGCTATTATCCCTTCAAACATCAACCACCCAGAATCAGAACCGATGATTATTGGCCGTAACTTCTTAGTGAAGGTGAACGCTAATATCGGCAACTCTTCAGTAAGCTCTTCGATTGAAGAAGAAGTTGAGAAGTTAGTATGGTCGACCCGTTGGGGTGGCGATACCGTAATGGACCTTTCCACAGGGCGTAATATTCACGAGACTCGTGAGTGGATCCTGCGTAATAGCCCTGTACCAATCGGTACGGTTCCTATGTATCAAGCCCTTGAAAAAGTGAATGGCGTAGCCGAAGACCTTAACTGGGAAGTGATGCGCGATACCTTAATTGAACAAGCAGAGCAGGGTGTTGATTATTTCACTATCCACGCAGGCTTGTTGCTTCGCTACGTTCCGATGACAGCTAAACGTGTCACCGGCATTGTTTCTCGTGGTGGTTCTATTATCGCGAAATGGTGTCTTGCGCACCACCAAGAGAGCTTCCTTTATACTCACTTCCGCGAGATCTGCGAGATCTGTGCAAAGTACGATGTTGCCCTGTCATTGGGTGATGGCCTACGCCCGGGTTCTATTGCAGATGCCAATGATGAGGCTCAATTCTCGGAGTTACGTACTCTAGGTGAGTTGACTAAAGTCGCTTGGGAATACGACGTGCAGGTGATCATTGAAGGCCCAGGTCATGTGCCAATGCATCTAATCAAAGAGAATATGGATGAGCAGTTAGAACACTGCCATGAAGCGCCTTTCTATACTTTAGGTCCACTGACGACGGATATTGCCCCTGGTTACGACCATATTACCTCTGGAATTGGCGCGGCCATGATTGGTTGGTACGGCTGTGCGATGCTCTGTTATGTCACACCTAAAGAGCATTTAGGTCTACCAAATAAAGAAGATGTGAAGACCGGCCTGATTACATACAAGCTTGCTGCACACGCTGCTGACCTTGCGAAAGGGCACCCAGGCGCACAAATCCGAGATAATGCATTATCTAAAGCACGTTTTGAATTCCGTTGGGAAGACCAATTTAATCTAGCTTTAGACCCTGAAACAGCACGTTCTTTCCATGATGAAACTCTGCCACAAGAATCCGGTAAGGTTGCTCACTTCTGCTCAATGTGTGGACCAAAATTCTGCTCGATGAAGATCTCTCAGGAAGTCCGAGAATATGCGAAAGATACAGAACAAGTAGCCGCGGATCAGGCTATCGAGATTAAGATGCTAGATAACCCGTTGGAAGGGATGCGTCAGAAATCACAAGAGTTCCGTAATACTGGCTCTGAACTTTATCACCCTGCAGTGGGTGCAAAAGAAGCTCAATTAGAGGAATAATGACAGTGAAGATACTCATCCCATCTCAAAATATTGAGTTAACGGGAGAGGTGCAGAACTGTCTATTGGTTGCTAAGCGACAAGGCTTGGCAACCGATGCAGTTGAGTTGGGTGTAAGCCCAACTCAATACTTCTCTATCGTTGACACTCAGCAGACGTTATCTATTGGCTTTGCTCATGATGTTGATTCATTGGCGGAGTGTCAGCTAGCGGAACTGAACCACGTTGTTGATTACAGTAGTTCAGTCGCGCTAACTGACGTTTGTGATGCCTTTACACAAACTCCGAATACCATCTACATCGGTGTCTCAGATGCTTCAGCTGTACTGGATATCTGGTCACACCGGGATACTAATCGTGCTATCAAGAGTGACACTACAGCTCATCAGGAGTTAGATAATCACGGCCACTTTGCCTGGTTACTTACTTTGTTGGCGTTGGAGTTCCCATTAGAAGACGCATTGGTTTTAGCTCGCGCATCGTCCAATGTTTCACGTGGAACATGGCCAGCACATTACCAAAACTTTCCAATTCCAGCTCTTGAAGATCAACGATTGAATATAAGCGTTGGTTGGGCTAATCAAGGGACAGTGCTTTCTTTTCCTGATCTGGGTAAGAATAGTCTAGGTTTATACCCTGTGGTTGATGATGTTGAGTGGATCGAAAGGTTGCTCAAGCTTGGAATCAACACTGTTCAACTGCGTATTAAAAACCCGCAGCAAGCGGACTTAGAACAACAAGTCGCGCGATCAATCGAGCTTGGTCGAGAGCATAACGCTCAGGTTTTTATCAATGATTACTGGCAGCTTGCACTCAAGCATGACGCGTTTGGTGTTCATTTGGGGCAAGAGGATATTGAAGAGTCAAACCTCTCACAGTTGAGCCAAGCAGGTATCAAGATCGGTCTCTCGACTCATGGCTATTACGAGTTGCTCCGCATTGTTCAAATCAACCCAAGCTATATTGCGCTAGGGCATATCTTCCCAACAACAACTAAACAGATGCCATCAAAGCCTCAAGGTTTAGTTCGTTTATCTCTGTATCAACAGCTGATTGATACTATCCCATACACAGACCAACTCACTGGTTATCCGACGGTTGCTATTGGCGGTATTGACCAATCGACAGCTGAGCAGGTGTGGGAGTGTGGGGTATCGAGTTTGGCGGTGGTACGTGCGATTACATTGGCTGAAGACCCACAGAAAGTGATCGAATTTTTCGAACAACTCATGGCACCTAAATCTCCAACTCTTAAGGAAGAGGTTATGCAGGAGCCTAGCTATGCTGAGTGACTTTGAATTCATTCGTTATCAACGACAAATTGCGTTACCTGAAGTGGGTGAGCAAGGGCAACGCAACCTACTAAATAGTCATGTGTTGATAATCGGTTGTGGTGGCTTAGGTAATGCTGCGGCTCTTTACCTGGCTGCTTCTGGTGTTGGAAAGATCGTGCTGGTCGATGATGATTGTGTCGATTCATCGAACCTACAACGACAGGTCGCGTTCAGGGAAAATCAGTTAGGTTCGCCTAAGGTTGAAGCGTTGAAGCAACAACTGAGTGAGCTCAATGGTCGCAGCCAAGTAAGAACCATCAATCAACGAATGAGTGAAAGTCAGCTTGAGCTTGAAGTGATGCTAGCTGACTTAGTGTTGGATTGTACTGACAACTTCGAGTCACGCCAGCAGGTTAACCAAGCATGTTTCAGCGCGAAGACCCCTTTAATTTCTGGTTCTGCAATTGGCTGGAAAGGCCAATTTATTGTATTTGATTATCAGAATCAGAAAGGGTGCTATCACTGCTTGTTCCCGTTCAGACATCATCCACAAACGACTCGTTGTAGCGATAGCGGCATCATAGGCCCAGTTGTTGGCACCATAGGTAACCTTCAAGCTTTGGCTGCTATTCAACGTCTAGCTCGTGGTGAGTTTCAGGTCGCAACACATCAACTCAAACTGTTCGATGGCCAGACGATGAATTGGCAAAACCTTATGGTCACTCAAGATAGTGAATGTCCTGTGTGCAGTGCGTCTGTAGTTAAGCATTTAGAAGAAGAAATCCAATGAGCCATATAACGATCTCGATAAACGAACAATCAGAACAAGTAGCACACTCGTCGTCTCTAGCGGACATTATCCAAGTTCTAGCATTACCTGATCTAGGTTGTGTGTTTGCAATCAATAATGCGGTTGTCCCGCGTAGCCAGTGGCAACAAACAGTCGTTAATGAAGGCGACGCTATATCTCTTTTCCAAGCCATTGCAGGAGGCTAACCATGTTAACTATCGCTGATAAGACGTTTCAATCTCGACTCTTCACTGGAACGGGTAAGTTCGCCAATAAGCAATTGATGGCGAGTGCTATCGAGGCTTCAGGTTCGCAATTGGCAACTATGGCGCTTAAGAGAGTTGATATTCGCTCTGAGCAAGACGACATTTTACAACCAATCATTGATGCTGGCGTGAACTTGCTACCGAATACCTCTGGGGCGAAGAGTGCAAAAGATGCCGTCTTTGCTGCGCATTTGGCTCGTGAAGCGCTAGGCACAAACTGGCTTAAACTGGAAATTCACCCAGATCCAAAGTACTTGATGCCAGACCCAATTGAGACGCTTAAAGCCGCTGAGCAACTGGTTAAAGATGGTTTTGTTGTGTTGCCTTACTGCCATGCCGATCCAGTTTTGTGTAAGCGCTTGGAAGAGGTGGGTTGCGCTGCGGTTATGCCGTTAGGTGCGCCTATTGGTTCAAACAAAGGTATCGCTTCGGCAGACTTCTTAGAGATCATTATCGACCAAGCGAATGTCCCTGTGATTGTGGATGCAGGCATAGGCGCGCCATCGCATGCTGCTCGTGCAATGGAAATGGGCGCAGACGCTGTGTTAGTGAATACGGCGATTGCGGCTTCTCAACAACCCGTTGATATGGCGATTGCTTTTAAGCTGGCAGTTGAAGCGGGGCGTATGGCTTACCTTGCTGGGCTTGCAGGAAAAGTATCTCACGCGGTTGCTTCGAGCCCGTTAACTTCATTTCTAGACGAGTAGTGTACCTATGACGTTTGTTGATCGATTTAAACAGCTCAACTGGGATGACATTGGTATGTCTATCTTCAGTAAAACGTCAGCGGATGTTGAACGTGCTCTGAGTAAACCCAAACGTGACTTAGAAGACTTTAAGGCTCTGATCTCTCCGGCGGCAGAACCTTACTTAGAACAGATGGCACAACAGTCGTTGGCGCTAACTCGTAAGCGATTTGGCAATACAATGTCGCTTTACATTCCTTTGTACCTCTCGAACCTATGTGCGAATGCGTGCACGTATTGTGGCTTCTCAATGGAGAACCGTATCAAACGTCGCACGCTTACTTTGGATGAAATTGATGCCGAAAGTGCGGCTATCAAAAAGATGAAGTTCGATAGCGTTTTGTTAGTCACCGGTGAACATGAAACTAAGGTCGGGATGAATTACTTTCGACAGGTGTTGCCGAATATCAAAAAGCAATTCAACTACCTAGCGATGGAAGTGCAGCCGCTTGATCAACATGATTACGCAGAGCTTAAAACTCTCGGTCTAGATGCTGTTATGGTTTACCAAGAGACTTATCAGCCAAGAACTTACGCTGAGCATCATCTACGTGGCAATAAAATGGATTTTGAATACCGTCTTGAAACCCCAGATCGCTTGGCAAAAGCGGGGATCGATAAGATAGGTATTGGTGCCTTGATTGGTTTGGAAGATTGGCGAACCGACTGCTTTTTTGTTGCTGCTCACTTAGATTACCTAGAGCGCACTTATTGGCAGACTCGCTATTCAATTTCATTCCCGCGTCTTCGTCCGTGTGAGGGTGGAGACTCTAGTGGAGGATTACAGCCTAAATCAGTCATGAACGACAAACAATTGGTTCAGCTTATCTGCGCATATCGACTCTTGAATCCTGAGGTCGAGCTATCCCTTTCTACTCGCGAATCGGCAACCTTTCGCGACAATGTGTTGCCATTGGGGATCACGAGTATGTCTGCGGCTTCTAAAACCCAACCTGGTGGTTATGCTTCGGGTGAAGAAGAGCTTGAGCAGTTTGAGATCAGTGATGAGAGAAGTGCTGCTGATGTCGAGTCGATGATTCGTCAGCGTGGTTTCGACCCGGTGTGGCGAGACTGGCACAGTGCCTATTCTGGTTAATCAACATATTGGTTGATGTTCCACGTGAAACATCGATGTAATGATACAGGCAAATAAAAACGGCTACCCTTGGGTAGCCGTTTTGCTATTTGCTATTTAACTTATTAACCGAGCAAGTTTTTTGGTTCAGTTAAGCGCTTAGCGAAGCATTAAGCGTGAGCCAATGGAGTTGTCGATTGGCGTAACCATTCCAATGTATCACCTTCAACTAATGGGCTAACGTCGTTCCATACCTTCTGATGGTAGTCGTTCAGCCACGCCAGTTCAGGTCGTGTTAGCAAATCAACATTGATGTTGCGCTTATCGATAGGGCAACGAGTTAGCGACTCAAACGTTAGTACTGAGAAATCACCTTGAGTTGGAAGCTCAACTACCAATTCTAGGTTCTCGATACGGATACCAAACTCATCAGCACGGTAGTAACCCGGCTCGTTTGATAACACCATGCCTTCAACAAGAGGTACGTCGATAAGCTTCTTAGAGATGCTTTGTGGGCCTTCATGAACACTTAGGAAGTGACCAACACCGTGACCAGTACCATGATCGTAATCGAAGCCTTCTGCCCATAAGTGCTGACGCGCTAGGATATCCAGTTGGAAACCACGAGTACCCTGTGGGAAACGCGCACGTGCAATGCCGATGTGACCTTTAAGCGCTAATGTGAACTGCTGAATCATTTCGTCGCTTGGTTGGCCAATCGCGATAGTACGAGTGATGTCGGTTGTACCATCTAAGTACTGACCGCCTGAATCGACTAGGTACAGAGTATTCAGTTCTAGCTGACCAGGTTCAGGTTGGTTCTCATGGTTGTAGTGACACATTGCTGCGTTGCCGCCAGCCGCAGAAATGGTGTCAAAACTTAGATCCATCAGCGTCGGGTCTTGCTCGCGGAATGATTGTACTTTGTCAGCCAATACCGCTTCGTTGTGTAGGTTACCTTGCGCGACTTCTGCATCAATCCAAGATAGGAATTTCACCATCGCAACACCATCACGAATGTGACACGCCTTCATGCCGGCAATTTCAGTATCGTTTTTAGCGGCTTTTGGCATTAGACATGGGTCTGCTGCTTCAATGAGATGAGCGCCAGCGTTTTGAAGAACAAGCGTATACCAAGCATTACTTGTGCCTGAATCGACAGATACGTTTTTGCTTTCTAAAGATTGAAGGCGCGCTTCAAGCTCTGATGGGTGAGAAACGCGAATACCATTACCAACGTGCGCTTCAAAGCCAGCCGGGATGCGTGCTGGGTCTAGGAAGAAATCGACGCTTTCATCGGCGTGAATGATCGCGTTGGATAACACAACAGGTAGGCGAGATACGTCCAAGCCACGAATGTTAAGCAACCAACAGATTGAGTCTAGCTCGGTAAGGATAGCGGCGTCCGCACCTTTTGCTTTTAGTAAGCCAGCAATTTCAGCGCGTTTGCTCTCGCTTGATTGACCAACGGCGTCTGTTGCCATTAGGCGAACATCAGACACGACAGGCTCAGGGCGATCAGACCAAAGCTCATCAATTGGGTTTGCTGGGAGCGTTGTTAGCTCAACTTTCTCCGCTAGTTTTGCTTGTGCGCCTTTCAACCAAGCAGCGGTGTGCATGCGTGGGTCGAATGCAACCTTACTGCCTTGTGGCAATGAATTGATGATCCAATCTAAAGTCGGTTCTTCAATAAGGTGGCGATACTCAAATAACTCTGCTGGTACCTGCTTACGAACCTGAACGGTGTAGCGACCATCTACAAAAATAGCAGCAGTTTCACGAGTGATAACAGTGGCACCTGCAGAGCCAGTGAAACCTGTTAACCAGTGAAGTCGCTCGTTATGAGCGGGAACGTATTCACCTAGATATTCGTCTTCATGTGGAATGATAACGGCATCTAGGTTGTTTGTTTCAAGCCAAGCTCGAACCGCAGCAACGCGTTCAGCAGTGATATTGTGCATCTGTGTTTATCCTTATTGTTAGGGTCCTTGTTAACACTCACAGTCGATATACATGCGAGGGGACTTATTAGGTCAATAAGCTAGCGCTTTTGTTCGTTTGCTGCAAACGCTGTACGCCATTTTTATCTAAGGTGCAGAGTTTTTTCTTTGATGATATCTCGCAACCAAGTTAAGGCTGGGTCATTTTCTCTGTCACGGTGCCAAAACAAAGTGTATGCCATCGGTGGGAACTCCATTGGTAAAGGAACAACCACTAAGTCGAGTTGCTTAGCGACGAGGTAAGTAAAATGGCTTGGTGCGGTAAACACAAAGTCGGTGTAGGTACATAGGCTTGCAGCGCTATTGAAGTCTGGAACAGAAATAGCGATATCACGTTGGTGACCAAGATCAGCCAGTTTGTAGTCGAGCAGCCAGCGGTCGTTACCATCACACCTTACTTGTACATGACGCTGCGCAAGGTAGATTTCCAAATCCCATTTACCATTCAGAGCGGGGTGGTTGCGTCTTAGCACACACATCTGTGCGTCGCGGTAGATCTCTTGTTCGCAAATGTCGTCTGGCGGCAGCATAGTTAAACGCGCATCGTTGATGTCGATGTCTTTGCCAGTGAGTCCGATATCTAGTTCGCCAAGCTGCAGCTTCTTAAAGGTTTGTTCTGTCCAAGCATGGGTGTTGATATTGACCTTAGGTGCTTGTCGAAATATCGCCGGTAAGAAGTGCGGAAGAATCAGCGGGTAAACACTCTCAACGGCAGCAATATGAAAACTATGGTCACTGTTGTTGGGAATGAATGTCTCAGGCTGAGTGAGAACATCAAGTTGGTTGATCAACGTTTCTAACCGAGGCTTGAGGAAAACAGCTTTCGGTGTTGGTCGTAGGCCATGAGCACTTCGCGTAAAAAGGGGGTCATTAAATTGTTCACGAAGCTTGGCTAGCGACTTACTCACGGCTGATTGGCTCAAGCATAATCGGTGTGCGGTGCGAGTGACACTCAGCTCTTCCATCAGCACCTGTAAGCAAACCAATAGATTGAGGTCGAGGCGTGATAGTTTCTCGATATTCATGTGAGTTTCCTATTTGGAATAATGCTAATGAGTATATGCCATTTTTGTTCATATCTTTAGTTGGTTATTATGCACCTAAATTAACTCATTCGGAGAATCTTGTGCCTTCTAACGCGCTTCCAACCCCAAGTAAACTGCAGGTTGCTTTATTGGCAATGCTGGTTCTATTTAGCCCTCTGGCTATAGATATTTATCTTCCAGCTCTGCCACAAATTTCAACAGCGTTTCACGTGGAACACGCACTAGCACAAGATACGATTACTTGGTTTTTATTCGCCATGGGTGTCGGGCAATTATTTGCAGGCCCTTTGGCTGATAAGCTAGGACGTCGAACCGTTGCATTGGGAGGTGTTAGTATCTATGCATTGAGTGCTTGCTTGGCGTGGGCAGCTCAATCGATTGATATGATGCTAATAGCTCGGCTGCTACAAGGCTTAGGAGCTTGTGCGACTTCTGTAGCAGCCTTTGCGACGGTTCGCGATCTATTTGGTCCTGAGAAAAGTGGCCGTATGATCAGTTACCTCAATGGTGCAATTTGCTTTATTCCTGCACTAGCACCGATTCTTGGCGCTTGGTTAACTCATCAATTTGGTTGGCGTTCGAACTTTAGCTTTATGGCAGGCTTCGCAGTCGTTGTTGGCACTATCTTATTCTTCCAAATGAAAGAGTCTAACCCTGCGACAGAAAAGGTTGCGGTGTTCAAGCTTGAGCGATACTGGTCAGTATTGAAAACACCATCATTCCTTTTCCACGCAACCTTGTGTCTGATGGCGATGGCAGTGATTCTCGCTTATGTCACCTCTGCACCGGTTGTGTTGATGGAAAACCTAGGCCTGACCATGAAAGAGTTTACTTTCTGGTTTGGTGTTAATGCGGCCATCAACATTGCAGCAGCGTTTACTGCACCTAAATTTATGGACCGCTTTGGTACCTATAAAGCACTGGTCGTTGGTATCTCAACGCTGGGTTTAGCGGGCGTGATTATGTTAGTGCTTGCAGAACACGCTAGCCCAATTGCATTCATGCTGCCAATCTTCTTGTCTTCAGTGGGTTTTGCTTGGATTCTCGGTGCTGCTGCTGGTAAGGCTCTTGAACCTTTCGGTGACCGTGCGGGCACAGCTGCTGCACTGCTTGGCTTGTTCCAAATGAGTGGCTCAGGGCTGCTTGTTGGTACCATGCAACGCCTTGATTTAACGTCTCAAGTGATGATTGCGCTGCAAATGTTCCTTATTGTTCCTGCGTTGTTAGTGCTTGCGAGCAAAGCAGGCAAGTCGTGGCACACGACGTTTGCTAAGGCGTAAGTCTCAAGGGTGACAAAATATACAAATGGCGGTTTGCGAAACGTTAAAACATGGTATATTTGTCACTCATTGAAACGTTAGTCCCCAACGGAAAATACTGTAATGTCATTAACAACCTACGAAATGGCGCGCGTCTTAGAGCAAATGGAAGATGCACCTGAAAAGGTCATGTTTGGTAAATTGCTTAAAGAGCTAGGCAACCAAAGTGAAGAGCGTATTCGCAGTGCGGCAAAACAAGTTCCAATCGATACTTTGCGAGACATCATTTACCAATTTCAGCGTGTGGTAGAGTCTCGTAAGGGTGAGCAGGTTCAGCTACTAGCAAAAGAGCTAGCCGAGCAAGGTATCTCTGCTGAAGAGCTACAAGCTTTTCTGAATAAGTAGTTTATCCCAGTTAAAAAGAAACCACTCAATTGAGTGGTTTTTTGCATTTTGGGGTATATCAATTTAGTGCGAATGAAAGTTCGTTCTAACCTCTAAACTGCGCTTTCAAAATTCTATCAAGTGAGAATGGCCCAGCGCCCCATACGACAACGATAAGAATCATTAATCCCCACAACTGATGATCATAGAAGCCTTGCGCCCATAACACTGGGTAAGACACAACCGCAATGATATTGAAAACGAACAGCACCGCTGCCATAGGTCGTGTTAATAGACCAAGCGCTAAGAATACCGGCAGAATCAATTCAGCTGCGGTGCCCATGTAGGCGGCTAACTCCCAAGGTAACAGTGGCACTTGGTATTCCAACTCAAACAAGTAAAGGGTGCTATCCCAAGTCGCTATCTTGGTTAGGCCAGAATTAAAGAATACCCACGCTACCCATAGGCGACAAAATAGCAGTAGCACCGGAACAAAGAGTGCTTGTGATTTCTCAATCAAACTGTCGTATTGAGCCATCATGTTTGTGACTGTGTTGTTATCCATATTATGTCTCCAATTCGGCATTGATTGAAAAGCCTGAGATGACGTTAAGCGCCATGACAGTATTCAGATGTTGTAGTAATGAAGGGTCTATCGCTACGAGCATTTGGCCTGATTGAAATTCGCGAAGTAGCTGATGGCATTCTTCACTCAAGTGATGACTATCAATCTGAGAATTATCGGCTCGTATTAACACCCCAAACTCAGGTTGGTTGATGTCTAACCCATCGAGTTGTTGCTGATAGATAGCGCGTTCAAGCGCGATAATCGTATAGTTAGAATTAATGAGCGTTATTGAATCTTTGAGATGAAAGACTAAAGCGCCTTGTTGCTCTGGTGGCACATCAGCTAAACCAGC
Source organism: Vibrio sp. 1F169 (assembly GCF_041439605.1). NCBI lineage: Bacteria > Pseudomonadati > Pseudomonadota > Gammaproteobacteria > Vibrionales > Vibrionaceae > Vibrio > Vibrio sp. 1F169. The sequence goes on from NZ_JBGOOI010000045.1 coordinate 15,518, forward strand.
AAGAGGACGTTGGTCGGCTTTTGATTCTGAAACGCTTCTCATCAAGCTGTCTTTGTTCCATTCATAAATAGCCACTTCGCAAAGGTAAGGTGCAGCCTCAATAACCGCAGGAAAGGCTTGGATGGTTTGTTCAAAGTGTTCACCGTAACCACTGACATCACCAGAGGTTAATGGATAACTTAAGACATGTTGACGAGCCATCTGTTGGAAGCACTCTTCGCCGACTAACATCTCGGTAAGTGGGTAGGTTGCAGCGAGTACCTCACTCAAGCTAATCACAAAGTTATTGCGATAAATCTGGATGCGCTGTTCATCAGTAAAGTGGTCGCTCACTATATCGCAATGCTCACCACTGTTTTGGTAGCGTAGGGCGTTAGCAAACTCTGATTGAACATCAGATAGGGAGTAGCTCATGATGCGCGACTCCTTTGATTGAACTTGTCGTGTTGATACAAGATGTCACTGGCTTTGGTTGCTTCAGCCAATAAGACTTGTGGCTCTGGGATATCTAGATCCCACTCAATCAAGGTATGGCGAGAGCTGTGCTTTGCTATCCACTGAGTATAAAGTTGCCACACTTCATCACAGACAGGTTTACTGTGGGTGTCTATCCAGATCTCACCTTGCTCGAGTTTCTTCTTAGTGAAACCTGCCAAGTGAATCTCTTCCACTTTGTCTGCCGGTATTCCACTTAGATACTCTTCACAGCTGAAGCCATGATTAAAAGATGAGACAAAAATATTATTGAAATCGAGCAGTAGACGACACTCGGTGCGCCTCTGTACCTCGGCTAAAAACTCCCACTCTGGGATGGTTGAATGCTTGAAGGCAAGGTAGCTCGATGGGTTCTCAATCAGCATAGGGCGTTGCAAGCTGTCTTGTACCTCGATGACATTGCGACAAAAGACCTCTAGCGCCTCTTCGGTATAAGGCAGCGGTAACAAGTCATTGAAGTAATGACCACTTGCCTGACTCCAACTGAGATGATCAGAAACTAAGAAGGGTTCGATATCATCAATGAGCTCTTTTAATTGCACAAGATGATGTTGGTTGATGCGCTCAACAGAACCTAGCGACAACCCAACACCGTGACAACTGATGTTGTGTGCGTGACGAATTTCTCTGAGTTGTTGGCGTTGCGGTGATTGAGCTAAGAAGTAGTTCTCGCTGTGAACTTCTAACCAACTTACTAAGGCTGGATTTTGGCTAAAGAAGTCCAAGTGCGGTGTTCTAAGGCCAACCCCTGCGTTGGGGTGAAGAGTTTGAGTCACAACGATTCTCCTAACAAGAAGTGGAGGTGAGCTGAATGCCAGCTCACCATACTAAGCAGCTCAATTATGATGATTGAGTGTTACCACCTGATAATTTGCCACACAGCCCTTTAGGTACGACTACGAATGCATCGGATTGGTTGTCTTCTTTTGCTGTACCCGCACATGAACTTGTTTTGGTTGCACAATCATTTTGGCCAGCTTTTGCCACACCGTAGCATTTTTCTTTTGCTGCTGCTTCCGCAGGTGCTGATGTAAGAACTGCACCGCCGAACGCTAGTACACTTGTGATTGCAGCTGTAACAGCAAGATTAGAATTTTTCATAGTCATTCCCTCTAGGACTTAATAGTATTTTTATATCGCAGGTTAATGAATTGTTAACTTGCTTACTAAAAAGGATAGGAAGAACCAGGAAATAATTTCACGGCATTATAAGAAATATCAATATTAATGATGAATTATCTTTTAAGTAACTGATTTTATGATGTTAATTTTTGATTATTTTTTCTTCTTATTATCCTAAACGCAGCCTAGTGTTTAGGTTATAATCGACTTTTATGTATAAATACCCAGTAGTGAGCATATCCAATGATAGATCCTTCGCTTTTACTCGATGGCCTAAACGACAAACAACGTGAGGCGGTCGCAGCACCTTTAGAAAACCTACTTATTCTGGCAGGTGCTGGCAGTGGTAAAACGCGAGTGTTGGTGCATCGTATCGCTTGGTTACAAAGCGTAGAGCAAGCATCACCGTTCTCTATCATGTCGGTTACCTTCACCAACAAAGCGGCAGCAGAGATGCGTGGTCGTATTGAAGAGTTGATGATGGGCAGCTCGTCAGGCATGTGGAACGGCACCTTCCACGGTATCTGTCACCGCATCCTTCGTGCTCACTACCTAGATGCAAAACTGCCAGAAGACTTCCAGATCATTGATTCAGATGATCAGATTCGCTTACTACGTCGCTTAATTAAGGCGCAAAACCTTGATGAAAAGCAGTGGCCAGCCAAGCAAGCTTCTTGGTGGATCAATGGCAAGAAAGACGAAGGGTTACGCCCAAGTCACATTGACGCCTACCATGATCCAATAACTCAAACGTGGTTAAAGATTTACTCTGCTTACCAAGAGGCATGTGATCGTGCTGGCTTGGTCGACTTTGCTGAAATCTTGTTGCGATCGCATGAACTATTGCGCGATAAGAAACACATCCGCGAGCACTACCAAGCTCGCTTTAAGCACATTCTTGTCGACGAATTCCAAGATACCAACAACATCCAATACGCTTGGCTTCGCATGATGGCAGGCCCGGATTGTCGCGTGATGATCGTGGGTGATGATGACCAATCTATCTATGGCTGGCGTGGCGCTAAAATTGAAAATATTCAGAAGTTCTTGGATGAATTCCCAGGCGCTTCAACGGTTCGACTCGAACAAAACTATCGTTCAACCAAAACCATTCTTCAGGCGTCGAATGAGCTTATCTCGAACAATACTGAGCGTATGGGTAAAGAGCTGTGGACCGATGGCAACGATGGCGAGCCAATCTCTGTGTACTCAGCTTATAACGAGTTAGATGAAGCGCGTTTCACAGTTAGCAAAATCAAAGAGTGGCAAGAGAAAGGTGGTGCGTTAGAAGATACCGCAATGCTATATCGTAACAACGCCCAATCGCGTGTGCTTGAAGAAGCTTTGATTCAAGGTGGTCTACCTTACCGAATCTACGGCGGCATGCGATTCTTCGAGCGTCAAGAAATCAGAGATGCCTTGAGCTACCTGCGCTTAATGAGTAACCGCAGCAATGATGCGGCATTCGAACGTGTCGTCAATACGCCAACGCGTGGCTTGGGTGATAAAACGTTAGAAACGATTCGTCTTGCGGCGCGTGACCGTGGTGCAACCATGTGGCAAGCCAGTATTGCTCTGATAGAAGAGCAAGTGCTTCCAGGCCGTGCTGCGGGTGCATTGAGCCGCTTTATCGAGCTTATCAATGCGCTTGAAGATGACACCATAGAACTGAGGCTTCATGAGCAAACCGACCACGTGATCAAATCGTCGGGCTTGTTTGCGATGTACGAGCAAGAGAAAGGCGAGAAGTCGAAGGCACGCATTGAGAACTTGGAAGAATTAGTAACGGCAACGCGTCAGTTTGAAAAACCAGAAGAAGCGGATGAAATGAGCATGCTAACCGCATTCTTAACTCATGCGGCTTTGGAAGCGGGTGAAGGCCAAGCTGATGAGTTTGATGATGCGGTTCAGCTCATGACCCTGCACAGTGCCAAAGGCCTAGAGTTCCCAATGGTATTCATGGTGGGTGTGGAAGAAGGTATGTTCCCAAGCCAGATGTCAGCAGAAGAAGCAGGGCGCTTAGAAGAAGAGCGTCGCCTGTGTTACGTAGGCATGACGCGTGCGATGGAGAAGCTTTACATCACTTACGCAGAGATGCGTCGTTTGTACGGTCAGGACAAGTACCACAAACCGTCACGCTTTATTCGTGAACTACCAGAGACCTGTCTGGATGAGGTTCGTATGAAAGCGCAAGTGAGCCGTCCTGCAAGCAGTGGCCGCTTTAGCCAAACCGCCGTGAAAGAGAACTTTAACGAAACAGGTTTTAGTTTGGGTTCTCGCGTTAAGCACCCTAAGTTTGGTGAAGGCACTATCATCAACTTCGAGGGAAGTGGCCCGCAGAGTCGAGTTCAAGTCGCGTTTAACGGTGAGGGCATCAAGTGGTTAGTAACGGCTTATGCTCGTTTAGAACAGTTGTAATCTGCTACTTCAGCATGTAGAAAACAGTTCGATATCTGAAACTATTCAGCATTGAAAAGTAATCCGTATAAAAAACAGAAAGAGCAGCCAATGGCTGCTCTTTTTTTATTGCTCGATACCGACCTAAATTAGGTTAATACGAGCGAAGACATTGTTGCCTCAAAGTGAGACTTACAGTGCTGCAAGTGCCGCTTCGTAGTTTGGTTCTTCAGTGATCTCTGCAACCAACTCGCTGTGTGTTACCACACCTTTTTCATCAACAACGACAACTGCGCGTGTTGTTAGGCCTGATAGTGGGCCCTCAGCAATCGCTACGCCGTAGTCTGATGCGAATGCAGGAGAACGGAAAGTTGAGGCGTGTTGAACGCCTTCAATGCCTTCTAGTTCGCAGAAGCGACCCGCAGCAAACGGTAGGTCAGCAGAAATACAAACAACAACCGTGTTCGCAAGCTCTGCCGCTTTTGTGTTGAACGTACGTACGCTCGTTGCACAAGTTGCTGTGTCGATGCTTGGGAAGATGTTTAGAACCACTTTCTTGCCTTCAAGAGAAGCAAGAGTCAGTTCAGAAAGGTCGCCTGCAGTCAGTGCAAAGCTTGGTGCTTGTTCGCCAGTTTGTGGGAATGTGCCTGTTAGTGGTACAGCAGCGCCTTTGAAGGTAACGTGTGACATGAATTTGTCCTTAGTTTAATTATGGTTATGAAACTAGTTGAGCCTAGTAAGACTTACGTTACTCGGAAGTGGTTAAGAAGTGAATGCTTTAAATGTCAGAATTGTAATTAAAGGTCTTTGATTTATTTGTTTGAGAGAGGAATAAATAAAACGACAGATAAAGAAAAACCCCGAGAGCTTGCGCTCATCGGGGTCTATAGTCTTACTCGCAGCAATCCGGCTACTAAGTGTGCTCCATGCATCAAATCCATGATAGTGTGCTGTTATCCTTCAGCGTATTCCTTTCGTCGCCTTCCTAGCGGTGTCCTTGATCTTATCCTGATCTGCCAACAATCCTCGTTAGCGCGCGTCACTTGTTCCTTGAGCGGTGTCCTTTACATCATCCTGATGTTCAGTCCTTTCCTCGTCCAGAGGTGTCCATTGTCTTTCCTTAGTAGCAACCATCCTAGTTACTATTGCGTCCATTCAATGTCCATTTCGCTATCCATGCCGATTATTCATCCTGAGTAATCGAATCTTCATCCTGAAGATAACCAAATCCTTGGCGTTTCCTGTTCCGTGTCAGCATCCTTCCGACACCATTCATATTACCGATTCCTTATTTATCAGCAATGGTGCATAAGCGAATTTCTATATAATTATTTGAATGATAAATGTACGTATCTTTTAATTTCAATTGGTTGCGATATCGAGGTGACTAATTTCGTCATCAAATATCGATATTTACTCACTGCCTTGTGAGAGATCTCGCACAAGGCAGCGAGTAAAAAGGGAGAATTATTCCCTACTGACCAATGGCTGCACCTTCACGACGAGGGTCTGCAGCGCCTTCTAAACCATCTTTTGTGATGCGAATCGCGTGTAAACCAGAGTTAAGATCGCGAACGTTGACTTCAAATCCCATCTTTTCTAGCTCAGGTTTGAAGTTTTCCGCTGATGTTCTTTTTTCCAAATCTAAGGTACCGAAACGGTTTAGGAAGTGTGGTTGGTTGATCGCTTGCTGAATATCCATGTCCCATTGGGTATGCGCAATGATCGCTTGTGCTACATAACCTATGATACGGCTGCCACCGGGAGAGCCAATCGCCATGTAAGGTTTATCGTCTTGCATGATGATAGTGGGTGCCATTGAAGAACGTGGACGCTTACCCGGCTCAAGTCGGTTAGCGATAGGCTTACCATCGTTGTGGGTCTTGAATGAGAAGTCGGTCAGTTCGTTATTGAGTAGGAAGCCTCTCACCATCAAACGTGAGCCAAAGGCATTCTCAATGGTGGTGGTCATCGAAACGACATTGCCATCGCTATCGACGATATTGAAGTGGCTGGTGGACGGCAATTCAATAGAAACATCTTGGCTTCGCAGCATGGCGTGATCCCACGGTGGCGTGCCTGAAGGTGCGCTTGATAGTGCCTTACCTGCGGTAATTAACTGAGCACGTTCCTGCAAATAGTCAGTATTCACTAGCCCTTGGGTTGGCATCGGTACGTAATCTTGGTCTGCCATGTACATACCACGGTCAGCAAAGGCTAGGCGAGAAGCGTCTGCTAACACTTGCCAAGATTTAGCGTCGTTTGGTCCCCATGATTTAAGATCAAACTGCTCGGTCATCGCTAAGATCTGCCCAACCGTTAATGCACCTGAACTTGGTGGACCCATTCCGCATACTTGGTAGCTCTCATAAGCGGAACAAACGGGTTCACGTTGCTTGATCGAGTAAGCGTCAAAATCTTTCTGCGCCAATACGCCAGGGTTACCTTTGGCAGTTTGCACAGTATTAATGATGTCGGCAGAGATCTCACCCTGATAGAAGGCCTTAGCACCATCCTTTGAGATAGCGTTTAACGTTGCCGCGTACTCTGGGTTCTTAAGTTGCGTGCCAGCTGTTTTCGGGCTGCCATCGGCATTGAAGAAGTAGGCTTTGGTAGTGGCAAAGCGACTTAGTCGCTCTTGGTCATTTTCAATCAAGGTGGCTAAACGTGGGCTGATGGTAAAGCCTTTTTCAGCCAGTTGAGCGATGGGCTTAATCAGTGATGCCCATTCTAACTTGCCGTATTTTTGGTGAGTGTCCCACAGCAGTTGGACTGTGCCCGGTGTCGCCACTGAGCGACCACCAACCACTGCATCGTAAAACTTAAGCGGTTGTCCGTTTTCGTCTTGGAACAAACGTGGTGTGGCATCAAGTGGTGCAGTTTCACGACCATCGTAGGTTTTGAGTTGCTTGTCCTTGCCATCAAAATAAACAAGGAATGCTCCACCGCCAATACCTGACGATTGAGGCTCGACCAAGCCAAGCATCAGCTGCACGGCAACCATGGCATCAATGGCATTACCACCACGAGCAAGCACATCAGCTCCAGCCTGTGTTGCTAATGGGTTGGCCGCAGTGACCATCCAGTCATTGGCCTTGACGAGTTGTTTGGTTTCTAAACCACTACTTTGTTCGGGTGCGACGGAATCGGCAGCTTGATTTGCCCAACTGACGTGAGAGGCAAAAAGTAGGGTAGAAGTGGCGAGGGTTGTTAGTTTTGTTTTCCACTGCATGATCTTCTCCTTTTAATATGCAGAGCTAGATTGGCAGTGGAAAGATGAGATAGCCAGAGTGTTGTTAACGAATTGTAATCTTGATTCGAATTTAAGCGATTAAACCGGACAGTGACTGCCAAAGAATACTCGCGCCAATAAGGCTGAATAACACGCCACACAAGCCATCGATGTAAACGGTCGCTTCGCTGAGTTTCTTCTGCAGTGTTTTGGTTGAAAGCATCCACGCCAGCAGTGAGAACCAAAACAGTGAGAGGCCAAATAGGATGATCAGAGCAAAGCCTTTGCCTGACAGCGACATATCCGCAGGGACTAAGCTCGACATTAAACTAATAAAGAATACCAAAGCCTTTGGGTTGAGAATGTTGGTCATAAACCCTTTAGAAAATGCATCTCGCTTGTTGGTCAGAATCAGATCTTTAGAATTGACGGTATCGGCGTCATCGTCGTGGTTCTGAATTATTTGCCAGGTTGCTTTAAGTGCCCCGTAGCCTAAGTACAGTAAGTAGCTACCGCCGGCCAATTGGATAATGGCAAATAGGGTTGGTTGCTGGTGGACTAGGTAACTGATTCCCGTCAGGCTCAGCAACGAATGCAGCAAGATCCCGCAAGATAAGCCAAGCGCAATGTACAAGCCTGTCTGGCGTCCGTGACGCGTCGCATTTTGCACGACTAACGCAAAATCAGGGCCGGGGCTCATCAAAGCGATAAAGTGGATAGAGGCTAGGGTGATCAGTATGGTGACTTCGTTCATCGTCAGTTCTCAATAACGTTGCCGCTATTTTTAAATAAGTAATCGTATTGAGCGTAGCTTACCGTGATTTGAAATCGAGCAATTGTAAATTATCAACACTTAGTTGATTTGTGAGGGTGGTACGCCGAACGTGGTTTTGAAAGCCTTAGAGAAGTGTGCTTGATCATAGAAGCCTACTTGGTGCGCGACCTTGGTACCACATATCCCAGACTTAATCAGACGCATGCTCTGTTCCATACGTAAACGGCTCAGCCATGCATAAGGCGTAATGCCCATTCTGTTTTTAAAATGGCGTTGGAATTGAGTCGTGGTTAAACCACACAACTCAGACAATTGTTCTAATCGCACTGGTTGATCCAAGTTCGCCATCAAGTAGTCTTTTAGCGTATCAATCGATTGATTACCCAGTTTGATGTCACTCTTCGATCCAAATTTCGCATAACGATCGACAATCGTCGAGAACCCTTCGAAAGGTAAGCAATCTTGAGCGAGCTGGCTGATGTTTTGATGGATTAATAGGCCGTGTAAGTTGCGCAATTGTGAAAATGCAGCTTGATCGGAGAGGATCAACTCAGAAAAGCCTAATGTGTGACCATTTTGCTTGGGATCGGCAAGATCTTGAAACCATTGGGGAGACACGGCAAACACACTGACTTGATAACCCGAATCGAGCTTGGAGTGTCCATCATGCAGTTCATCGGGTGGCATGATAACAACTTGGCCAGCACCAACATTATGGCTCGTCCCTTTATAGACGAATTTCTGCTGTCCTTGGGTAATTAAGCCAATGTGAAAGTCCAAATGATAGTGGCGCTGAAAGGCAAACTCTTGGTACTGAGCTTGGATCAGGCTGATATCTTCTGTTGGGGTAGAGTAGTAGTGGACTTTATCCATGGTACAAAAAAGCTTGGTCAAATAGTCATCAATTCAACCAAGCTTATCTTCGTATTAAGGGATTGTCTTGTAAAAAACGATCAGTGTTATTGCTTAGCGCGTTTGTTCTTCTTGTTGTTACGTAGGCCATCAAAGCTGAAAATCACCAGAGCGCCCCAAATAAAGGCGAAGGTAATCGCTTTATCTGAAGTAAAGGCTTCACCGTAAATCAGAACCGCGAGCAAGAACATTAAGCTTGGGCCGATGTACTGGAAGAAACCGAGTGTCGATAGCTTCAAGCGGGTTGCAGCGCCAGTAAAACAAAGCAGTGGAACCGTGGTGATCACACCTGCTGCAACCAATAATAGATTGAGTTGCATTGGGTTCATCGATAAATCTGACGTTGCACTGTCTGCGATAAACAATAGGTACGTTGCGGCGATAGGCAGCATCACCAGCGTCTCAATGAATAAGCCAGTTTGAGCTTCCAAGCTAACCTTTTTACGTAACAGGCCATAGAAACCAAAGCTGAAGGCTAGGGCAATGGCAACGATCGGCACAGAGCCAAACGCGATCAATTGAATTATCACGCCAATCGCAGCCAGAGCAACCGCAAACCATTGAAGTTTACGTAAGCGTTCGCCAAGGAAGAACATCCCGAGCAACACGTTAATCAGCGGATTGATGTAATAGCCTAAGCTGGCATCGAGCATGTGATTGGAATTCACCGCCCAAATAAAAATAAGCCAGTTGGCGCCCACTAAAATCGAAGTGGCGACTAAATAGAGCATTTTGGGTTTGGAGGTGAGGGTGTCTCGAACCTTACGCCAGCCACGACTCATGTGCAGTAGAAAAGCGAGTAGGAAAAAAGACCATACTACACGGTGGCTAAGAATCTCAAATGGGGATACTTCACTTAAAGATTTGAAATATATGGGAGCGATTCCCCACATGGTGTAAGCGGCAACGGCAAGCAAAATTCCCTGTCGCGTACGTTGTTGGTCTTCTTGTGTCATGTAACTTTCTCTAGCACTGAGTGCTTATTAATAAGATTTATAAAGAGAGTTGGTCAGTATAGGAGCGTTAACCCTTTTCACCTAACAATTTGCGGTTTAATTCGCTAGCGTTCCCCTCTACAATGTGCGCCTTGCTTGCCAATGCTGCACGCTGACTTTATACCTTGATTAGGAACCACAATGACCGCCACTCTGATTGCTGAGCAAACACCAACTCCCGCGAATGATGCGCAAGATATCTTACAAGATGTCTTTGGTTATCAGAGCTTTCGTGATGGTCAGCAAGAGGTCATAGACCTAGCCGTTGAAGGCAAAGACAGCTTGGTGATTATGCCAACCGGTGGTGGTAAGTCTCTGTGTTACCAGATCCCGGCTTTAGTGCGTGATGGGCTGACTTTGGTTATCTCACCGCTCATTTCATTGATGAAAGACCAAGTTGACCAGTTGAAAGCTAATGGTGTGGCGGCTGAGTGCATAAACTCATCGATGCCACGCGATCAACTGTTGAGCGTGTTCAACCGCATGAACTCAGGCCAATTGAAGATGGTTTATGCTTCGCCAGAGCGTGTGTTGATGCGTGACTTCATCGAGCGCTTACAAGACTTGCCGCTTTCGATGATTGCGGTCGATGAGGCGCACTGTATCTCTCAGTGGGGACACGATTTCCGTCCTGAATATGCTTTGCTAGGTCAGCTTAAACAGTATTTCCCGCATGTGCCTTATATGGCGCTGACGGCAACCGCTGACGATGCGACGCGCAAAGATATAATCTCGCGTTTGCAGCTGGTGGAGCCGCACACTTACTTAGGCAGCTTCGATCGCCCTAATATTCGCTACAACCTGGTTGAGAAGCACAAGCCCGTGTCTCAGGTGGTCCGCTACCTAGAAACACAGAAAGGCAATTGCGGCATCATCTATTGTGGTAGTCGTAAGAAAGTGGAAATGGTGACCGAGAAGCTGTGCAATAACGGTATTCGTGCTGCGGGTTATCATGCAGGCATGGACACCGATGAGCGTGCTTACGTTCAAGAGGCCTTCCAACGTGATGATATCCAGATCGTTGTTGCAACCGTGGCGTTTGGTATGGGTATCAACAAACCCAATGTTCGTTTTGTGGTGCACTTTGATATTCCACGCAACATCGAATCTTACTATCAAGAAACTGGCCGTGCTGGTCGTGATGGCTTGCCTGCTGAAGCGATGATGTTGTTTGACCCTGCTGATATGGGTTGGCTGCGTCGTATGCTGGATGAAAAAGAAGAAGGCCCGCAAAAACAAGTTGAGATGCACAAGCTGAACGCGATGAGTGCTTTTGCCGAAGCGCAAACCTGTCGTCGCCAGGTTCTGTTGAACTACTTTGGCGAATATCGCGAGAAGCAATGTGGTAACTGCGATATCTGCCTCGATCCACCTAAGCATTTTGATGCGACTAAAGAAGCGCAGAAGGCATTGTCTTGTGTGTACCGTGTCAATCAGTCGTTTGGTATGGGCTACGTGGTCGAAGTTATGCGTGGCATGCAGAACATCCGTGTCCGTGATAATGGCCACGATAAATTGTCTACTTACGGTATTGGCCGCGACCATAGTCATGATTACTGGATCAGTATCTTCCGTCAGTTGATTCACAAAGGCTTGCTGTTCCAGAACATTACTCGTAACTCGACATTACAGTTAACAGAAGAAGCCCGCCCGTTACTGCGTGGTGAGATGTCTTTGGAGTTGGCTGTTCCTCGTTTAGATACCGCGGTGCGCAATGCGAAGTCCGACAAGCTGAGCAGTAAGAACTACGATAAGAAGCTGTTTGCGAAACTGCGTAAGCTGCGTAAGTCGATTGCTGATGAAGATGGCTTACCACCTTATGTGGTATTCAGTGATGCGACGCTGATTGATATGGCTGAAATCCTACCCACATCTTATGGTGAGATGCTGGCAGTGAATGGTGTCGGTCAACGCAAACTCGATAAGTACGCTGATCCATTCTTGGATTTGATTCAAGAACACATCACTACACACGGCTAATTGCTAGTTTTCAGAAGTGTTTAGCTTATAAAAACCATTAGCTTATAGAAAAAGAATAAGGTTGATAGGGACATGACAACACCAACAGAATTTGGCTTAAGAGAGTATTTGGCTGAGGAAGGGCGTTTATTGATTACGTCTCCAAGTTTTGATTTTGATTCTTATGAAGTGCTAGGTGAAAAGCTGGTGGCATTGCTGTCAGCGTCTGTTGTTGAAAAGCAATGGGACGCCGATATGCACTCTTGGTTGATTGATTTTGAAGATTGTCGGATGTTTTTAAAGTCTGAACATTACAGTGAATCAATCTGGTTTGAGTCGTTAAACGCTGAAGAAAGCCGAGAAGAGTTCGATTATCTCGCGACGCTTTTCAAGCGCGGTTTCTAACTTTTTGCATGGCTTCTGAAACGTAGCTTCTAAACCTGGCTTTTAAAACTTGGCTTCTAACGCCATTCATCAATAAAAGTGAGGATAAACGTTTGCGTTTGTTCTCACCATTGCAGCCAATATTGATTAATGTATAATCGCCCGCCGCTCAATAGAGCAAATTATAGAAACATTTTTAATTCACATTATTGGTAAGAGCTTTCTTGGATTATTCGAAGAAATGACTCGATTTGGGTTCCCTCACCCCCAAACCAAACTAAAAAGGTACAGCATGAGTAACTTTACCCCTGCGCAACAGCGCAAAGCCCTAGCACTATTAGTTTTGTTCCATTTGATCATTATTGCATCAAGCAACTATTTGGTTCAGCTACCTTTTACCGTCTTCGGTATGCACACCACTTGGGGTGCTTTCACTTTCCCGTTTATCTTTCTAGCGACCGACCTGACCGTACGTATTTTTGGCGCGCAGCTTGCTCGTAAAATCATTTTCTTAGTGATGTTACCAGCGCTGGCCGTTTCTTATTTATTGTCTGTGGTGTTCTTTGAAGGTTCATTCCAAGGCTTTAGCCAACTAGGCGAGTTCAACTTGTTTGTTGCACGCATCGCAGCGGCAAGCTTCATGGCTTATCTGCTCGGTCAAATCTTGGATGTGCATGTGTTCAACCGCTTACGCCAAATGAAGCAATGGTGGGTTGCGCCAACGTGTTCAACGTTATTCGGTAATGCTATTGATACCATCGCTTTCTTTGCGATTGCTTTCTACCAAAGCCCAGATCCATTCATGGCAGAGCATTGGACTGAGATTGCCTTAGTCGATTACGGATTCAAACTTATCATCAGCTTAGGCTTGTTCGTGCCTATGTACGGTGTGCTTCTAAATTACGTAGTTAAGAAGCTAACCGCTGTGAACCCTGACTTTAAAGCGACAGGTGTTAACGCTTAAGTTTAGATTTGTAACGCAAAGCATTAATGCAGCGATAAGAAAAAGCCCAAGTTAGTAGACTAACTTGGGCTTTTTTAATTTCTAGCGTCAGATACTAATATCAGAGGCATTCAATATTCAATGGCCAGCCAATATCGGTTTGTCGATTGGATTCGATTTCTAGCTCTGCGGCTGTGAGAGGGTTGTCTTGCAGCCATTGTTTAGAAAGCGTCAAGGTCAGATTGTTGTCATCCGTCGTCAGCTTGAACTCAGGCTCTAGCGCTGGATTACGACGGTGAGTCAACAAAATAGCTAAACGCAGAATTCGTAAAATACGCTTGCTGCTGGTGCCTGAGATTGCATGTTGCTCTGGCAATGAAGTTAACTGTTCGCGGTAGCGGCGTGTTAACTCACCCAAGCAGTGCTTTTGCGCTCGAGTAAAGCCAGGTAGGTCTAAGTTCTGCAGTAGGTAAGCACTGTGCTCGCCTCCTTTTTTGAAATCGATGGTTAAACCAATCTCATGAAGCTTCGCCGCTGTTTGTAATAGCACACCTGCTTGAGGTTCCGAAACCCACGTTTCGGCGCCCGCTTGCTCTAATAGAGTCTGTGCGACTACAGCAACTTGTTCACTGTAGCTTACGTCCATTTGGTAGCGTGATTGCACGCTCTTAATGGTACGAGCGCGAATATCTTCTTGGCGAAACTCATCAACCATCTCGTAGGCGAGACCTTCACGGAGTGCGCCGCCAGCGAGTGTCATTGAATCAATTTCAAGCAGCTCAAAAATCGCGATAAGAATAGAAAGACCACTTGGGAACACTAGTGCGCGCTCAAGGGTTAAGCCTTCAATCTCAAGCTCTTCTAAGCGCTCTGTAATCATCGCTTGTTTCTGTAGACGCTTGAGTTTGGCATGAGTAATGACTTCATCCATGCCTTGCGCCAACATGATTTCTTGCAGTGCTTGAACGGTACCACTGGCACCAACACACACATCCCACCCGATATCAGTGTAGCTATCTAGGATAGGAGCCAACGTAGACTTGGCCGCTTCAATGGCATTGTTGAAGTTGGTTGCGGTTAATTGGCGATCTTTAAAGTGGCGTTCAAGCCAAGTAACACAACCCATCTTCAGGCTGGTTAAGGCTTTGGCTGAGAAACCTTCACCGATGATCATCTCGGTACTTGCACCACCAATATCAACCACTAGTCGGCGGCCGCTGCCACCAGAAGTGTGTGCTACGCCTTTATAGATAGTCGCAGCTTCTTCTTCACCAGAGATAACATTGATGTCGTAACCAAGGATCTGGTTCGCTTTCTCGAGAAATATATCCACATTGATAGCGGTACGTAGGGTCGCTGTACCGACAATGCGGATATTTTCTTTCGGAATATCTCGCAGTCGCTCTGCAAAGAGACTCAAACAGTCCCAACCGCGCTGCATGGCTTCAGTACTAAGCGCATTATTTTCATCTAAGCCTGCAGCTAAACGAACTTTGCGCTTAATTTTAGCCATGGTTTGTACGCTGCCATCGATATGACGCACAACGAGCATATGAAAACTGTTCGACCCGAGGTCGATTGCAGCATAAAGCGGTGGTGACACTGTTTGACTCATAAGCGACTAAGCTTCCTTGTTATGACGCGGTTGGCGTGGGCGACGGTTCTGGTTTGGTTTACGGTTACCGTTGCGTGGGCCATTGTTGTTTGAGCGACGTTGTTGCGGGTTACGTGTACGTAAGCGCATCGGTGCTGGCAGATCTTCCAGTAGTGCAGAAGCATCGTAGTCAGACATTGGGATAGCGTGCTCAATGTATTCTTCGATTGGTGGCAAGTTGATTGCGTAATCTTCACAAGCAAAGCTGATCGAGTGACCGCTTTCACCAGCACGACCTGTACGGCCGATACGGTGAACGTAATCTTCACAATCGTCAGGTAGGTCAAAGTTGAATACGTGTGTTACTTGAGGGATGTGTAGGCCACGTGCTGCAACATCCGTTGCGACAAGCAGGTCAACATCACCTTTAGTGAATTGCTCAAGAATCTTTTCACGTTTCTTCTGAGGAACATCGCCGGTTAGTAGGCCAACACGGTGACCATCGGCAGCCAAGTGGCCCCAAACTGATTCACACTTGTGCTTAGTGTTAGCGAAGATGATTGCGCGATCTGGCCACTCTTCTTCGATTAATGTTTGTAGAAGAGCCATCTTATGTTCGTTAGAAGGGTAGAACAGCTCTTCTTGAATACGGTGACCAGTCTTACGCTCAGGTTCAACAACGACATGCTCTGGGTTGTGCATGTGTTCGAATGCAAGTTCTTGTACGCGGTAAGACAGTGTCGCAGAGAACAGCATGTTCAGACGATCTTTTGGCTCAGGCATACGACGGAACAAGAAGCGGATGTCTTTGATGAAACCAAGATCGAACATGCGATCAGCTTCGTCAAGAACAACTGCTTGAATGTGGTTAAGGTTAAATACCTTTTGCTTGTAGAAATCGATGATGCGGCCAGTCGTACCAATTAAGATATCAGCGCCTTCTTCGATCTTACCTAGTTGCTTATCGTAGCTTTCGCCACCGTAAGCTAATGCTGCCTTGATACCTGTGCTTGCAACCAGAGAGTCAGCATCATTGTAGATCTGAATCGCGAGTTCACGCGTTGGTGCCATAATAATCGCACGTGGCTGGTTAGGCTTACGGCCTTCATGCTCAGGTGTTTTTAGCAGGTGATTAAAAGTAGCAGTAAGAAACGCAAGCGTTTTACCAGTACCCGTTTGGGCCTGGCCTGCAATGTCTTGGCCGGTGAGCAGTACCGGGAGCGCCAAGGCTTGGATAGGGGTACAATAGTCGAACCCTTTTTTCTCCAATCCTTCAATGACTTGCGGAAGTAAATCCAAGTCGGCGAACTTTTGCTCTGTGATATGCGTCTTTTTCATTGCTATAGAATATCAGCTTAAGCTTGCAATACGAAAGTAAATACATTCCAATAGGGCATCTATTTACTGGTTATCATCCAACCAGTTCTAAAAAATACATTGGAGTGGAAGATGAGTGATAAGATTTTGCAGCTAACTGATGACGGTTTTGATAACGATGTAATCAACGCTGCAGGCCCTGTTCTTGTTGATTTTTGGGCAGAATGGTGTGGTCCATGTAAAATGATTGCGCCGATTCTTGATGAAATCGCAAACGAGTACGAAGGTCAGCTCACAATCGGTAAATTAAATATCGACCAAAATGCTGGTACTCCACCAAAATTCGGTATTCGCGGTATTCCAACGCTACTTCTTTTCAAAGACGGTGGCGTAGCAGCAACTAAAGTTGGTGCATTGTCTAAAACTCAACTTAAAGAGTTCCTAGACGCTAACCTATAATCAGGTGAGTATTTGAAAAGAAACCGCGCAGTTAACAAATGCGCGGTTTTGTTTTTTCTAAGCTATGGACTAGTCTTAGTTTTAGTGCTAATTTATCGCACGTTAATTGAACAAATTCTCTTCTTGGTCGAGCCTGTGACCAAATCCTTCTTAACTTAAGAAAACAGACCCTATTTTGACTAAACAAACTTCCACCACTATGAATCTTACTGAACTGAAGAACAGACCTGTGTCTGAACTTGTTAAACTTAGCGAAAGCCTAGGTCTTGAAAATCAAGCTCGCTTAAGAAAACAAGACATTATCTTCTCCATCCTTAAAGCACACGCAAAAAGTGGTGAGGACATCTTTGGTGATGGTGTTCTAGAAATTCTTCAAGACGGTTTTGGCTTCCTACGTAGCGCAGACAGCTCATACCTTGCTGGTCCTGATGATATTTATGTATCACCGAGCCAGATTCGTCGTTTTAACCTTCGTACAGGTGACTCTATTGGCGGTAAAATCCGTCCACCTAAAGATGGCGAACGTTACTTTGCTCTGCTTAAAGTAAATACGGTTAACTACGATAAACCAGATAACGCTCGTAACAAGATTCTTTTCGAAAACCTTACTCCTCTTCACGCCAACGAACGTATGGTGATGGAAGCGGGTAATGGTGCAACTGAAGATATCACAGCTCGTATTCTTGACCTTGCTTCTCCAATCGGTAAAGGTCAGCGTGGTCTGATTGTTGCTCCGCCAAAAGCGGGTAAGACAATGCTTCTGCAAAATATTGCTCAAAGCATTGCTCGTAACCATCCTGAGTGTGAACTAATGGTTCTACTTATCGATGAGCGTCCAGAAGAAGTAACAGAAATGCAGCGCCTAGTTAAAGGCGAAGTAATCGCATCGACGTTTGATGAACCAGCATCTCGCCACGTACAAGTAGCAGAAATGGTAATCGAGAAGGCGAAGCGTCTTGTTGAACACAAGAAAGACGTGGTTATCCTACTGGATTCAATTACTCGTCTTGCTCGTGCTTACAACACTGTGATTCCTTCATCAGGTAAAGTTCTTACTGGTGGTGTTGATGCGAATGCTCTACATCGTCCAAAGCGTTTCTTCGGTGCGGCACGTAACGTAGAAGAAGGCGGTAGCTTAACTATCATCGCAACAGCACTGGTTGATACTGGTTCTAAGATGGATGAAGTTATCTACGAAGAATTCAAAGGTACAGGTAACATGGAACTGCACCTTAACCGTAAGATTGCTGAAAAACGCGTATTCCCAGCGATTGATTTCAACCGATCTGGTACTCGTCGTGAAGAGCTTCTTACCAAGAACGATGAACTACAGAAGATGTGGATTCTGCGTAAGATTGTTCACCCAATGGGCGAAATCGATGCGATGGAATTCCTTATCGACAAGCTAGCAATGACTAAAACGAACGATGAGTTCTTTGACGCAATGCGTCGTCAGTAGTATTGATTAGCTTATAGTTATTAAAAAGCGCTGCCTTCGGGTGGCGCTTTTTATTTGCATTTTGTAGCGACAGCTTGCAGAATGGGCAAAAGTGTTACGAGGAAGTTAAAATGCAACATGGACTGTTGTCATCATTACTCCTGTCTACTTCACTGTTACTTTCACCGGTTGGCATGAGTTATGCCACCGAGATGTCTCCACTTACAGTAGAGTCTTGGCTTGAGAATGATCAAGTAAAACTGAAAACTGCTGAATTACTCGAGCTTGTCGTGCGTGACGAAG
Source organism: Vibrio sp. 1F169 (assembly GCF_041439605.1). Taxonomy (NCBI): domain Bacteria; kingdom Pseudomonadati; phylum Pseudomonadota; class Gammaproteobacteria; order Vibrionales; family Vibrionaceae; genus Vibrio; species Vibrio sp. 1F169. Next base: position 33,843 of record NZ_JBGOOI010000045.1, read on the forward strand.
TCAATTCGCTACGCTTTTCGCTTGAGCGTCTGACATTTCCCCAGCAAGAGGTGGCTCGTTACCGGCTCTTGAAGAAGATCGAACAGCAAGAGATCGTTCTCACCCCTAAGATGTCTATTTTCATAGAACAGCAACTCGCTATCACGCCGACCTACCAAGTATTAGAGCGTGGGGATGGCTACGAGTTTACCGTACCTGCTTTTAATTACCCTTCGATTGCTAATCGACTGATCAAGCAATGGCATCAAGACCAGAAGACACTGGTGTTTGTACTGGATGCAGAAAAGCGGAAACTTAACCTTAATGAGTGGTTGTCAGGGCCTGAGCATCAAGTTCAAACGCGAGAAGCACTATTAATTCGAGAGCTAGACAGTTTGTCTCCTGAAGCGGTTGACTATCTGACTAAGCAACTCACCGCATCTTCTATTGTTAGCTGGTTACCTTCTACCGAGGTGGTAGTTCGATTAGCGCAAGTGAGCGAAGACCCTGAGGTCTATAAGATTCTATGGCGAATGAAGGCCGATTATCATAGCCAAGCAGAGTTAGAGCGACTTGCTAAAACTAAACAAACGTTCGCGTTGGAACAGGTAATGGCAGCGACTAAGAATCCTCGTTTGAAAGATGAAGCGATTACTTTGCTTACCAAGGTGAACCCGCTATCAGAAGAGGTGAAGCAGTTCCTTGTCTCTAGGATGGCGATTGCCGATGAAGCGCCATTAGTCGCCCGTGAATTAGCCAAACAAGGTCACACGCGCTGGTTGCAAGATCTTGTGAATGATAACCCTCAGGTGAAGAGCTCTTTGATCGAGCAAGCATTACCGTAAAGTGGATTTTTCCTCTCAATAACCACACTAAAAAGGGGGATCTCAGCGTCACCCTTTTTGATATACTGAGCGCAGAATAATCAGCATGTAGAAGCCCTATGAGTTTTAAAGATTTACGTGATTTTGTCGACCATCTTGAAAGCATTGGTCAGTTGAAACGCATTTCTCACCCTGTCGACCCAGACTATGAAATGACCGAGATTAGCGACCGTACTCTACGTGCTGGTGGCCCGGCTCTTTTATTTGAAAACCCCGTAGGCTATGACATGCCTGTTTTGACCAATCTATTCGGTACACCTGATCGGGTAGCCATTGGTATGGGGCGTCAAGAGGTCAAAGAGTTACGCGAAGTAGGTAAGTTGCTTGCTTACTTAAAAGAACCTGAGCCACCAAAAGGCTTTAAAGACGCTATCGATAAGCTGCCTGTGTTTAAGCAGGTCTTAAATATGCCAGCTAAACGTCTTCGTAAAGCGGCATGCCAACAAGTGATATGGCAGGGTGATGACGTCGACCTAGATAAAATCCCCGTGATGAGCTGTTGGGCCGACGATGTCGCGCCATTGCTAACATGGGGATTAACGGTTACTCGCGGTCCTAATAAGAAACGCCAAAACTTAGGCATCTATCGCCAGCAAAAAATCGGCAAGAATAAAGTCATTATGCGTTGGTTAGCCCACCGTGGCGGAGCGCTTGATCTGCGTGATTGGATGGAAACTAACCCAGGTAAACCATTCCCAGTTTCTGTAGCGTTTGGAGCAGACCCTGCCACCATTCTTGGTGCGGTTACGCCAGTTCCTGATACCTTATCGGAATACGCGTTTGCCGGCTTGTTGCGTGGCAGTAAAACTGAGGTTGTTAAATCAATCAGTAACGACCTAGAAGTGCCTGCGAGTGCTGAAATCGTAATGGAAGGTTACATCGACCCGAATGAGTTCGCAGACGAAGGGCCATACGGAGACCATACTGGTTACTATAACGAGAAAGAAAAGCACCATGTGTTTACTATTACTCATGTAACCATGCGCGAGAATCCGATCTATCACAGTACCTATACTGGCCGTCCACCAGATGAACCCGCAGTGTTAGGTGTTGCGTTAAATGAAGTGTTTGTTCCTATTCTTCAAAAGCAATTCCCAGAGATAGAAGACTTCTACTTGCCACCTGAAGGTTGTTCATACCGAATGGCGGTAGTGGCCATGAAGAAGCAATACCCAGGTCACGCTAAGCGCGTGATGATGGGTGTATGGTCTTTCCTACGCCAATTCATGTACACAAAATTTGTCTTGGTATGCGATGAGGATGTTAACGCGCGTGATTGGTCTCAAGTGACCGCTGCTATGTGCGAACATATGGATCCGTCTCGTGATAGCTTGATGATAGAGAACACGCCTATCGATTCTCTAGACTTCGCATCGCCAGTGGTAGGTTTAGGCTCAAAAATGGGTTTAGACATTACTAAGAAGTGGGATGCGGAGCTGGCACTATCACCTAATGCTAAACCTTTACCTATAGATAGTCAGCATATTAAAGGTTGCCTAACTGAGCTAACCGAAACCTTCCCTGAAATTATTGATATTCACTTACAGAATGACAATGCGTGCATGGTCGTTGTGTCTATTGATAAGCAAGCTGCAGGTAACGGTAAGAAAATCATTGAAGCGGTTTGGTCTCAGTTCGATGAGAACAAGTTTGTCATCGTATGTGATAGTGACGTTAACGTCAGTGACTGGAATGACATTATCTGGGCGGTGACTACAAGAATGGATCCGGCAAGAGATACGTTCTTCCTGAAAAACCAAACTGGACACTCAAAAATGGGTCTAGATGCGACGAACAAGTTTGAAGGTGAATGCCTACGTGAGTGGGGTGTTCCAATCACCAAGGATCCAGATGTCGTTAAAAAGATTGATAGCATTTGGGAACAACTAGGAATCTCATGAGCTTCCAAGTAATCTTATACCCAGAAAATATCAGTTTTACCGTAGAAAAAGGGCAAACGGTTTTGGATGCTGCGCTCAACAGCAATATCAATTTTCCAAACCGTTGCCAAGTTGGTGCATGCGCTATGTGCATGTGCAAAAAATTAGAAGGCCAAGTGAGTTACCACCTTGAACCCATGCTCACAGAGAAAGAGCAGCTACAAGGTTGGATTTTTGCTTGCCAAGCATTTGCAGAAAGTAATTTAGTTCTAACCTTTGCCGATTAAGGGTTAGTGAGAGGAAGAACATGACTATTAAATGTAAAGTGAAATCAATCGAGCCTTTGGCTTGTAACACTTACCAAATCCTACTTCACCCAGAAACACCGGTCGCTTTTAAAGCGGGCCAATACTTAATGGTTGAAATGGGTGAAAAAGACAAGCGTCCATTTTCGATTGCAAGCAGCCCTTGTCGTCATGAAGGCGAACTTGAGTTACACATTGGTGCAGCTGAGCACAATGCTTACGCTTCAGAAGTTGTTGAGGCAATGAAGAAAGCGCAAGCTGAAGATGGCGACATAGCTATTGATGCCCCGCATGGTGATGCGTGGGTTAAAGAAGAAAGCGATCGCCCTCTGTTACTGATTGCTGGTGGTACTGGCTTTAGCTACGTGCGCTCTATTCTCGATCACTGCATCGCGCAGAACAGTAAAAAAGAGATTCATCTATACTGGGGCGCAAAAGATGAGTGCCAGCTGTATGCGAAAGAAGAGCTTGTCGACATTGCAGCAAAACACAGCAATGTGCATTTTGTACCAGTAGTAGAAGAAGCGCCTGAAGTTTGGCACGGTCAAACGGGTAATGTACTTGAAGCAATCACGCAAAGTTTCGAATCATTAGCTGGTTTCGATATCTACATTGCGGGTCGTTTCGAAATGGCAGGTGCTGCAAGAGACTTGTTTACTCAGAATAAAGAAGCAAAGCGTGACCATATGTACGCAGATGCTTACGCATTTATCTAAGAATACTTTTAGATTTAGAGTAAAAAGAGAGCAGAAATGCTCTCTTTTTTCCGTTTAGGTGAACTATTAGGCACTTAAGCTCTATTTATTCATTTTTCATGAAAAAGTAGTTGCTAAGCTGAGAGGGTTCCCTATAATGCGACACCACTGAGACGGCAGACGCCACAAGGCTTCAGCAAGAATCAGTCAGACGGAAAGCGACAAAAATTAATTTTCAAAAAGTGTTTGACACTGAATGTTAATTCGCTAGAATGACCGTCCACTTCGAGAAGCTCCTTACTTAAAAGGAACGCTCAATAAGTGAAGCTCTTTAACAATTTAAACCTATCAATCTGTGTGGGCACTCGTTGATG
>NZ_JBGOOI010000046.1:0-37203 GCF_041439605.1 Vibrio sp. 1F169
AGAGAAGCTGCTTAATAAGCAAGCAAATGATGACAACTACCTTGAAAAACACCGCAACGGTATCATTAAGCTGAAATTTACCATTCCCCAGATCATGAATTTGGTATTCACTTTTAGGGCCATGGGCGATCACTGTATTTACCCCCGCGTTTCCGGTTACGCGGTTGTCATGCTGGTTGATCTCAATATTCGCATCATTGTTACCTGATAGCGTTAGTTTAGTAAGGTATTGAGAGTGATGAGTATAGGACGTCACTGGGTCATACCTCATTTTAAATGTTCCGGTGAATGTATCGGCAAGGTATGCATCGTAAGTTAATGTTGGAGAGAAAATCTGTTCTACTATCGCTTGTGCATCGGGGTCTTCTTTTGAGAAATCGTCGCGGGTTTTAACTTGGTATAACCCCCACATACCTTTGCCGTTGTATGCTCCCCAAAGCCCGTAGTAGCTATCAATTACAGCGGCAAAGTACTCTTGATCAACGCAGACTTCTTCTTGCCACTCTTTTAAAATATCACGGGGTGGTGTGTAAGCATTGTTTAATGCTTGTCTCTGTATCGCATTAAATTCTTTTTGAAATTCAGGTAATGCGGTTACTGCATCTTCAGGCGCGTTAAAAACCCCGATGCCATAATCATGGACTAAATGCAGTATTTCCTCATAAGAGGCGTCACGATGCTCTTCATAATCTTGTTGGACATACCATTCACCGCCTTCAACCTGAATCTCTTCTTCGAACAAGGGCTGCCCGGGCAAGTCATCGTTGTATCGTGGCTCATCGTAATAATTCATTAGCTTTAGTATTGCGCCATTGTTGGCCATCGCGTTTGCAATCTCGCGTTTTGAGTCAGTGCTCCCATACTTAGTGCCATCAACAGGGGTTAGATAGTGGTTGAGAACATTGACGGCTTTGACTATTTGATAATTGCTCAGGCGATCCATAATCAAAATATGGATAGATTTGCCATTCGGGGCATTGACCGCTACATATCGGTTGTAGCCTGCTTGAGAGTATTCAACGAATTGAGAGGGAACGGCTTCAATCGTGACTCCATGTACAACTGACGGTGCTGCGTTTGCCTGATTGAATAGCGATTTATTTTGATTTGAACCGCATCCAATGAGAAAGATAGCTGTCGCTAAGGTAGCTAAAGATAGAGTTTTCATGACACACCTTATTATTCATACGAAGTATCAATATACGGAACTGCAGTGCGTTGTTTAGTGACAGAAGTTGCTGTTAGACAAACCCATACAATACCTTACAAATCGAGGCTAAATTCGTTGCTACTAACTTTACCGGCTGCGAGTGAAGTAAAAATGAAAGCCTCAAATAAATGGGCTTGATTTTGCTACCAAATTTGAGTTCTTTGTTAGGGGTGATTACTTGTCGTTTCAAGATACGTGAGAGTGGCTTGAAGAGTCGTTGAGGATCGGTGATCTAATTCACTTTCAAGTATTTCATAAACAGTATGTGCTTCAAAGTTTGCCAACTGTGGATAAAGCAACGGCTCTTCCAAAAGCAACCCGATCAGTTTCTTCTGGGGACAAACACCATTAAGCGCAAGTTGATTGAGCGCTGCGTGCTGAATGCCGATATACGAATGTTTGATCAATTCTAATAATTGTTGCTCGTCATTGATGTGTTTTATTAAGCCGACTCTTAAAGATAAGCAGGGTGATGACATCAGTGACAAACGGTTCTGTTGTATCCAATCATCGCCAAGCCAGTCGAGGATGTCGCCGATATTTTCGGATTGCTCATCTAGCAAGAGTTCTAACGTGAGCTGATTAAAGCGTGATGATTGTACATCGGAAAAGCTTATGCTGTGTCTACATAAGGCATGAATCAAGGCGTAAAACGCCGCTTTGGTTAGATAACTTATTTTGTCGTCAGAGCAAAGGCCGCACAGCCATGTTTTGTTTGAGCAAAACTCTAGAGCGATCGCTTGATTTTCTAGAGCCTCTATCTTTGCAGATCTGTTAGAACGCTTCTTAACTGATGTTAAGCTTGAGGGGGCGGTAGATACAGCTGGAGAGTGAGTTTGCATTAGTGAATCAAGTGTTGATGTCACAAGTGCTGACTGTTCATTGGTGCCATTGATTACCGTGTTATTCATTTCATCTATAGGGGCGATGCTCGTTGTTGTTCTAGGTTTTAATGAAGAATCCGCAACTATGATACCTGATGTCCCTAAAGTGAGTTCTTTTAAATAGCTTTGGTGGCTAGTTTTTGGGTTTTTCGAAAGGTGTTCAATCAACAGTCGCTTGATTGAGTTACTGCAAGCTTCCTGCTGAAGTTGTTGCCGAATAAAGGCAACGCTAAATTGTTCGGAAGTTTCAGTTAATAGGCTGTTTAGGCTGTCGAGTTGTTCTGACTCTTCCAACTTTGAAAACACTTGATAGAAATGGGGTATAAAACGGGCTAGTTGCAACTGTTTATGCTGAGTTTCCAAATTTGAAATCAGTAAAATGGCCGCTGCGGTTGCATTGGCTAGATTCGGTTTATTTTGAAGTTGGTCAATGACATGCAGTTTATCTTTGTTACTCATTAGCCCTATGAGTGAGTTGAGCAGCATACCAGATAGCAGCAATTCAAAATTAAGGTGCTTTATATCTACTAGGTAATTCCATTTCGTTAATTGATGTACAGAGCTCTCTCTGATGGATGGGTCTGAATGAGACAGGCCGTTTAAAAATACCTGCAGATATTCACGACAATCCATTTCAGATAGACGCTGAAATGCCACTTTTTGACAGCTAATATCAGGGTGTTGTGTGGCTTTGTACAATACGACTTTGTCTTGAGTGTTTCTCAAAAAAATCCGAGTATCAGCGGTGCTTTTGAGTACGTTGTTTTCATTTAGCAGAGTCGGGGAGTGGCACGAAAGTAAAGCAATGAGTTTGCCTTTTAGATCTGGCTCGGGGTCATTCTGAAGTCGGTGTAGTAAACGCAGAGACTGTTCGTGATCTAGTTGGTGTTTGTGATTGTCTAAAATCCGCGCAGCAATCAAGCTGATGTCATCTCCGTCATTCCACCCCCCATCCCAGTAGTCATTTTCGTCGCATACTGCTTCTAATAATACAGGAACAGCGAGTACAGAGTGTTGGTTGTTCTCAATAGCCATTAACGATGCCAATTTAATTTCGCTGTCGTCCCAGTATTGATAGCAGTTGAGGATGGGCTCAATAGGCGCTGCATTATCTAAAGCGAGGCATTCAAGACTAGTGAGAACAAGGTCAGGATTCTGGGACTCTAACCTTTCTATAATCAGATATTTAGTGTTTTGAAAACGGCTTAATATTTGTGCTGCCAATACCTGTTCGGATAGGTTTCCAGTCAAATAGATGTGTTTAACTTTGTGAAGTAATTTATCTAGAGACATTTATTCAAGCACCACTGAATTAACAAGTTTGAATAATAACTCTTATCATTTCTAATTGTATGATCCTAATCATATCTTTAATGTTTCATGTGTTAATAATAGGGGTAGATGATAGTAACCCCGAAGGAATGTCGATGAGCATCGCACTAAAAATCTTGGTAGGAGTGTGTGCCCTTTTCTCTGCAACTCTATACGCCGCTCTGCCCCCTATGAGTATAAATACGGCGAAGGCAGAACTCGGTAAACGACTGTTTTTTGATACGCGCTTGTCCGGGGACGACTCGATATCGTGCTCCAGTTGCCACATTCCGTCTAATGGTTTTTCTTACCCTGAACCGTTGAGCCCTGCCTATACGGGGAGTGATGGATTTCGTAATGCTCCAACACTTATTAATACAGTCTATAAAGAAGTGTGGTTTCACGATGGTCGTATTGGCACCAACCTAAACGATGTGGTGCGGGAGAATATCACTGAAGACTGGCTGATGAATATGGACATGCGTTTGATGCAGGAACGCCTCAAACAAGACCCAATATACGTCGAGATGTTTAAAGCGGCCAATCTTGGAGAACCGTCAAATGGCGGAGTACGCAAAGCTCTGCCTGAATACCTAAAAACATTGATTTCGAAAAACGTCCCTTTTGACAAGGGTGAGCTTAGCGACTTAGCGAGCCAGGGAGAAAAACTGTTCACAGGCAAAGCGGGGTGCAGCCAATGCCATAGTGGCGCGCTGTTTTCGGACGGAAAGGCACACAATACCGGAGTGCCAGAAAATCATGAGATATTTTTAGACCCCATGCGACATCAATCTTTTCTTGCCTACAACATGTTTATGGGTGTGCAAGATTACTTAACGTTAAAGCGCGATGTTGGTGCGCATGTTCAAACTCATAAAGCGGATGGTAGCGATCGCGGTAAGTTCATAACGCCAACGCTGCGAGAGCTCAGTCAAACTGCGCCGTATATGCACAATGGCATGCTTGCCACGCTTGAAGATGTGGTTGAATTTTATAATCAAGGTGGTGGCGAAGACTCAAACAAAGACTCTCGACTGACCACACTTTCTCTAACGGACTATGAGAAAAAGGCGCTGGTGGCCTTTTTGGAATCGTTATCTGGAGACGCCCTAATAGGCGAAGAATATGAATGGTTAGACTATGACTTCGGCTACGAATACACGGAGGATTGGTCAAATGCTCGTAACTAAGCGCTCTGTATTAAAGGCAGCACTCTTTATTCTTATTGGGATGACGGGGCTTCCCAATGTTGTTAATGCAAAGGTACAGCTTGAGCCTCTAGGGGAGGTGCCTGTGCCTGCGGATAATAAACAAACACCCGAAAAAATTGAGTTGGGAAAGATCTTATTTTATGACGGTCGGCTAAGTGGCGATACGACTAGCCCATGTGCTGGTTGCCATATTCAATCTCAGGGCTGGGGTTTTCCTGATGACTTATCCATGGGATATCCGGGTACGGTACATTGGCGTAATAGCCAAACGATTATTAATGCGGCTTATTATGACAAATTTTTCTGGGCGGGCAGCGCTATGTCATTGGAAGCGCAAGCCAAAGATGCTGCGAAGGGCGCGGTCGCGGGTAATGGTGAAGATGACATCATGGAAGCGCGTTTAGCGTTAGTACCTGAGTATGTTGAACGTTTTAAGCGAGTGTTTGGTGATGATACTCCGAAAATACACAACGCTTGGCGTGCTATAGCCGCGTTTGAACGTACGATGATTCAACGCGACACACCAATAGACAACTATTTACTCGGTGACAAAACCGCTTTGTCTGAGTCCCAATTGAAGGGTAAAGCACTGTTTGAGGGCAAAGCGAATTGCATAGCTTGTCACAACGGGGCTTTGGCTTCTGACCAGAAATTCTACAACATTGGCGTGCCGCCAAGCCCTTGGTGGAATGATGATGGACTGGCACAGATAACGTTTCGATTTGAGCTTTATTCTAAAGGTGTCACCGAAGAGATGTACCGCACTACAAAGGCTGATCCCGGTGCTTACTTTCGTGCAAAACGTAAAGAGATGTTAGGTAAGTTTCGCACGCCAAGCCTACGTTATACAAAATACACTGCGCCCTACATGCACAATGGCACTATTCCAACTTTAGAAGCGGTGATTGATTTCTACGACCGAGGTGGTGTAGCGGATGACGGGCGTACTACAGGGTATCCTCAGACCAAATCTGCTTTGATCCAACCTCTCGGTTTAACGGAGCAAGATAAAAAAAACTTACTGAGTTTTATCGAAGCATTTTCAGGTGAACAGATTTTTATTGAAGAGCCAACCATTCCAGAATACCAACCGCTATTTACTAAAGAAGAACTTGCTGGAGCAGAGAAATGATCGCCAACTCAGAGCAAAATTCGAGTAAACGACACAACAAATGCATGATGTCACGACGTGATTTTTTACTTTATTCAGGCGCAGCTACTGCCGTATCAATGGTTCCTCTTACCTTATTTGCAGGCACGGATTCTGAAACTCAGGTTGAAGGTCGTATTGTTGGTTACCCGCGTAAGAAAATCGCAAAGTTAAGTCAACTCAGTAACCACACTCCGGTTCACTTTCAATATCCAGATGAAGGAAAAAACTCGATTGCGATGCTGGTTAAATCCGACGTCGAATGTGGCGGTGGGATAGGGTTACAGCGAGATATTGTGGCGTACTCGATGACGTGTACTCATCAAGGTGGGCCTTTAACCGGTGCTTATAAAGCAACAGGAGAGCATCGCATTGTAGGTCAGTGTCCATTCCACCTATCTACATTCGATTTGCGTCGTCATGGCATTATGGTATCTGGTCAAGCCTTTGAGAGCTTACCTCAAGTACTGCTGGAGCTAGATGGTGATGATATCTATGCGGTTGGCGTGATGGGGTTGATCTTTGGTCGAATGGAAAATCTGATCGATGTGGAGGTAAGCTAGATGACTCAATTTTCTTTTAACGATAAATTGGCTGCAAACGATAAATCTGCCTTAAACGATCAACCGGCTTTAAACAGCCAGTATCTGCAACCGACTAGTACATTACTGCCACCTGCTAGTGCGGAAGTCATCACAACAGCATGTGACTATTGTATTGTTGCGTGTGGTTACAAAGTCTATCGTTGGCCTGTGAGTAGCCCTTCAGGAGGGCCTGCTGCAAGTGAAAATGCATTTGGTGTCGACTTCCCCGTTCATGCATTACAAGCTTGGGTTTCGCCACAGCAACATAATATTGTTTCGCATAATGGCAAACCACACCATGTGGTTGTAGTCGCAGACAAAGACATACAGGTCGTCAATAAAGGCGGTGATTCTTCTGTTCGTGGTGGACTGCTCGCAAGAAAGCTTTATAACCCAGAAACACCAACCAAAGATCGATTGAAACAACCACTTGTTCGAATTAACGGTCAGTTACAACCTGTAGAATGGGATTTTGCGTTGGATATAGCGGCCCAAGTTGGCCGTCATGTGATTGATACGCACGGTTCGAACAGTTACTGCGTAAAAACCTATTCTTATCAGTATATTGAAAACACCTATGCAATAACAAAGTATGCATTGCGTCATGTCAATACCGCGAATTTTTCGTTTCATGACACGCCGTCAGATGTCACCGCAACCCCAGGGTTTCGAGATGCGGGTTTTGATAATTTTGCTCCAAGTTATGATGACTGGGGCACGGCAGATACTTTGATGATCTGCGGAACGGATCCGTATGAGACCAAAACCATCATTTTTACGCAGTTCATTATGCCTGCGGTGCATCGTGGAATGAAAACCGTGATTTTGAACCCTCGTGAAACCGCTGGAATAGCGTGGCTTAAAGCTCAAGGAGGATTGCACCTCGATATTAATCCCGGCAGCGATAATCTTGTGATTGGCGCAATTGCTCGGGTGATCTTAGAGCAAGGATGGCAAGACAATGAATGGATTGAAAACTGGGTCAATAATAAGTGGGAATCAAGCTCTGGCTTTGGCCAAGGTACACGTAACACACCTTGGCAGTGGAGAACCACTTGGGGCAAGTTCCAAACCGATGGCTTTGATGATTATAAGCAATGGAATTTAGAGCAGAAAGAGTTCGCACCTGAGTATGCCGCGTCGATAGCGGGTATCGACGTCGAGAAGATCCACAAAGCTGCCGAGATGTTGGCAATGCCAGTGAATGGTCAACGAGTTAAAGCATCAATTGGTATAGAGAAGGGCTTTTATTGGTCGAACAATACCGGAAATACCAACGCCATCGCCTCCCTTGCAACGATCATCGGTACTGGTGGCCGCGAAGGGCGTGTCATTGGTCGGTTTGGTGGACATCAACGCGGTGGGTTAGCGGGTGGGAAACTTCCAAGAAACAAGTCACCTGAAAAAGTCGCAGGCAGACGCAGACGCTCAATAGACACCGATAGATATCTCTATTCCGGACATACTCGTATGGCACATGTTATTGGTACAACATGGATTCAAGCTATGTGTGGCAGCTATGGGTTGAAAGAGAAATTCACTGACTTAACGACACGTAACCCTCACCAAGCGACGCGACGTGATAAACAGCACATTATAGATACACTCAAAAAGCGTGCAGATTCCGGTGGAATGGTCGTCATCAATCAAGATATTTATTTACGTGATCCTATTGGTAAACAATTCGCTGATATCATCTTTCCGGCCGCGACTTGGGGGGAAGAGGATTTCATGCGCGCTAATGGTGAGCGTCGTCTACGCCTTTACCAAAAGTTCGCTGATGCGCCGGGTCAGGCTAAGCCAGACTGGTGGATTGTTGCTCAAATGGCTTCGCGAATGGGGTACGACGGGTTTGATTGGCAAAACTCGAATGACGTAGCCGAAGAGTCATCACGATTTAGCCGTGGTAGCCGTAAAGATTTCAATATGATCAAAGTTGCAGCACATGCTGAAGGGAAAACTCTTCATCAAAAGCTCGCTGAATTTGGTACTGAAGGGATTCAAGGGCCTGTTTTTTATAACTATGATACCAAAAAGCTGATTGGCACTAAGCGCTTGCATGACACTGAAATGAGTTGGGATGATTTGGTCGACAAAGGGCTACAGGATGGGCCTCAAGGCGCCAATATTATGCGTAAACAGCTCACTCAATTTAATAGTCAGACGGGGAAGGTCAATCTTCAAAAACATCCTTGGGATCTGTTTAGTGATTTCCATGCTTGGCTTACTCCCCAAAAGGACGAGTTGTGGTTCTCTAATGGTCGTATCAACGAAATTTGGCAGTCAGGGTTTGATGATACCGAGCGCAGGCCTTACATCACTCATCGCTGGCCTGAAAACTGGATTGAAGTTCACCCAGAAGATGCGGAAAAGCGGGGCATAGAAGCCGGAGATGAAGTGCTTGTGTACTCGGAGCGGGTGGCCAATTTTAAAGATACGATTCTGGGTATCGAGTCAGATGATTTTCAGTTTAGTAACCTAATGAAAAATGGTCACATTCAACTGGATTACGCGGAGATTAAAGCCGTTGCGATTGTCACCTCAGCCACGAAAAAAGGTGTGTTGTATTGCAATATGATGGACATGAAGAACCCAGCGAATGCTTTAACAACAAGGGTAGTTGACCAAATCAGTGGTAACTACAACTACAAAATGGGCGTCGCCAAAATAAAGAAAATTGGTGAATCAAAATATAAGCGTGAGTTTGAAGGGTTCTCCTTTGCACCACGTAACATTGTGTAAGGGAAGTTTATGTTTGGCGTATTATTGGTTTTGCATGTATTGGCTGCCACCATTTGGACGGGAGGGCACATTATTCTCAGCGTCGTTATCCTTCCTAAAGTCTTGAAACACCGTTCTCCAGAAATGTTATTGGAATTTGAGCAAGGGTACGAAAAGGTGGGAATGCCTGCTTTGGTAGTTCAAGTGGTGACTGGGTTGATGCTCGCTTATCACATGTTACCGGACGTTAGCTTATGGTTTGATATGTCGATTCCACTGGCTCATGGCATTGCCGCTAAATTGACGTTGCTGTCTCTGACGGTATTGCTAGCCCTAGACGCACGCTTTCGTGTGATTCCAAAACTATCGAAGGACAACTTGGTTGATATGGCGCTGCATATTGTGCCAGTGACCATTATTTCAATTTTGTTTGTGGTTGTCGGAGTTTCATTTAGAACGGGTTGGCTAGTTTGATATGTTTGTACGTTTAGTGCGGAATATTTGACCATGTCTAAGTAGATAACAAGAAACAGCGCCAATTCGGCGCTGTTTCTTGTTACTGACCTCTTAGCCAGCCTTCAGGCTGGCATTCCTATCACACATCAACAGAGAGTTGATGCTTCAAGACAGGGACAAAGGTTATTTAATTTTTTGCTCTGCTTGATCGAGCAAGCCTTGCATCTTTTTCTGAGCTCTGCGACTCACGCGTTTTTTGGCCGCGGTGCGAGCTTCTTCTAAGTTAACACTTGGATCACCAACAACCACGAGCGCCACCATTCCGTGTCTGTGGTGCACTTTACATTTGATTCCGTACACTCCGGGCTTATCAAAAGTGACTTCCTGAGCGTTTGACCCGGATATCATAAGAGGTTTAGCTCCGTCAGGAAGCATCCCTTGAATGCTATGAGCAGTATGAGAGCCAACGGTTCCTTTAAAAAGCACCTTGTCACCAGGTTCGATTTCTACGTAATCAGGAATGAATTGATACATCTTGTCGATGTTTTCAGAATTCATGTCCATCACTTGTTTGATGACCTTTGTTTCAGCAAACGCAGGGGCTGCAATAATAGATAGGATTAGTAAAATTAGGCGCATCGTATTCACTCTATTAAATAAGAATTATTTTCAACAATGCTAATTTATTCAGGGTTTGGTTGGAAGTTGATTTTTACATCACACATGTGAATCAAAAGGGTTCTTGTGTTAGATCAAGCAAACAAACCGATGACCCAAGCTATAAACTGAATTCATCACGACATTAAAGGGCGAACAGCTTTGTTTACATTCCGAATAGGTAGGAGTGGTTTTCACAATTACACATAGTTTTTCACGCAAACGGTGTTCTACATGTATTTATAGGCTTCTATATATATTTATAAGAACCTAAATGAAAATGATTGTTATTTACTTACGTTATTGGTAACCTATTGTGAAATTTTACAACATTCCGCCCAATGCACCAAAGTGTATATAAAACCCCGCTAAGCCCTATGTAAACTGTGGTTATTCGTTTGCTTTGCTTGTTAATTAAGCATATCTACCTCTTTTGTTCTACCCCTTTAGGGTAGTTTGTTTTCGTAATTGATTTACATCATATTTTCATTTTCTTTCATAATTCATTATTCGCTCAGTTAAGAAATATATAACCTTCAGGAATTCTTATGAGCAAGATGAAGCTAGTCGTAATCGGTAACGGGATGGTCGGTCATCGCTATATCGAAGATTTAGTCGAGAAGACAGATGTTGCAAACATGGACATCACGGTGTTCTGTGAAGAACCACGTGTTGCGTATGACCGTGTGCACCTTTCTTCTTACTTTTCACACCATACTGCAGATGAACTTTCTTTGGTAAAAGAAGGCTTCTACGAGAAACACGGCATCAACATGCTGATCGGTGAACGTGCTATCAACGTTAACCGTGAAAAGAAAACAGTTTACTCAAGCACGGGTCGTGAAATTCAATACGACAAACTTGTTCTTGCTACTGGTTCTTTCCCGTTTGTACCGCCAATTAAAGGCCACGAAGGTAAAGACTGTTTTGTTTACCGTACTATCGAAGACTTAAAAGCTATCGAAGCGACGGCAAAGAATTCTAAATCTGGTGTTGTTGTTGGTGGTGGTCTACTTGGTCTTGAAGCGGCTGGTGCACTAAAGGCATTAGGTGTGACGACTCACGTTGTAGAGTTTGCTCCCAAGCTTATGGCAGAGCAGCTTGATCTTGCTGGTGGTAATCAACTTCGTCAAAAAATCGAACGTATGGGCGTAAACGTTCATACAAGTAAGAACACGCTTGAAATTGCTCCTGAAGGCACTGAAGCTCGTAACGTAATGCGTTTTGCAGACGGTACAGAGCTAGAAACTGATTTCATCGTATTCTCTGCTGGTATTCGCCCACAAGACAAACTTGCTCGTCAAATGGGCCTAGGTATTGCGCCTCGCGGTGGTATCGAGATTAACGATCACTGTCAAACGACAGACAAAGATATCTACGCTATCGGTGAGTGTGCATCTTGGAACCAAACGTTCTACGGTCTAGTGGCTCCTGGTTACAAAATGGCGACCGTTGCGGTTGACCACGTTGTTGGTAACGAAAGCACATTTGAAGGTGCAGACATGTCTGCGAAGCTTAAGCTTCTTGGCGTGAAAGTAGGTTCTATCGGTGATGCTAACGGCCGCACTCCAGGTTGTAAGAGCTACGTTTACCAAAACGAAGAACAAGAAATTTACAAGCGACTAATCGTTTCTGAAGACAACAAGAAGCTGCTTGGTGCGGTAATGGTCGGTGATACGTCTGACTATGGTGATCTTCTTCAGCTAATGCTGAATGAAATCGACCTGCCAGAGCATCCAGATGCATTGATTCTTCCTGCTCACGCGGGTGCTGAAAAGCCAACACTTGGCGCGGATTCTCTTCCTGAGTCTGCTGTTATCTGTTCTTGTTTCGATGTAACTAAAGGCAAGATTGCACAAGCCGTTGCTGAAGGTCACCACACCATTGGTGATATCAAAGCAGTAACTGGTGCTGGTACTGGCTGTGGTGGTTGTATTCCACTTGTGACTTCAGTACTGAACGCTGAACTTGCTAAAGCCGGTGTTGAAGTGAAGAACGACGTATGTGAGCACTTTGCTTACTCTCGCCAAGAGCTTTTCCACTTGATTCGTATCGAAGAAATCAAAACATTCGATGAGTTACTAGAGAAATACGGTAAAGGCTACGGCTGTGAAGTATGTAAGCCTCTAGTGGGTTCTATTCTTGCTTCTTGCTGGGGTGAGCACATCCTTAAGCCTGAGCTAGTGAAACTGCATGATACCAACGATAACTTCCTAGGTAACATCCAAAAAGACGGTACTTACTCTGTTATCCCTCGTATGGCAGGTGGTGAAGTAACGCCTCAAGCACTAAGCGTTCTTGCTGATGTAGCGGCTGAATACAACCTTTACACCAAGATCACAGGTGCTCAGCGTATCGGTCTATTCGGTGCTCAAAAAGATGACTTACCAGCAATCTGGAAGAAGTTAGTTGCTGCGGGCTACGAAACAGGTCAAGCGTACGCGAAGGCGCTACGTATGGCTAAGACATGTGTCGGTTCAACTTGGTGTCGTTACGGCGTTCAAGATTCAGTTGGCCTAGGTGTGATGATCGAGAACCGTTACAAAGGCATCCGTACTCCTCATAAGATGAAGTTTGGTGTGTCTGGCTGTACTCGTGAGTGTGCTGAAGCTCAAGGTAAAGACTTAGGTATTATCGCGACTGACGCAGGTTGGAACATGTACGTATGTGGTAACGGTGGTATGAAGCCTCGTCACGCAGACTTACTTGCAAGCGACCTAGACCAAGAAACGCTGATCAAATACATCGACCGTTTCATGATGTTCTACATCCGCACGGCTGCGCCACTACAACGTACTTCGGTATGGATGGACAACCTAGAGGGTGGTGTTGACTACCTACGTGAAGTGATTGTCGACAACAAGCTTGGCATCAATGACCAACTTGAAGCGGACGTAGCTGGCCTTGTGGGTAACTTTGCTTGTGAGTGGACTGACACTATCAACGACGAAGCTCAACTTAAGCGCTTCTCACACTTCATCAATGCTGACGACCGTGATGAAAACGTTGTGTTTGTTGACGATGGCCGTGAACAACACCGCCCAGCAACATTCACAGAAAAACACCCAGAAGCGAAGGGCGATATCCTTCACGTTGAACTGGTTTAATTGGGAGACGACATCATGGCATTTACCAAAGTTTGTAAGATCGAAGACATTATTCCAGGTACCGGTGTTTGTGCGTTGGTTGGTGGTGAGCAAGTGGCTATTTTCCGCCCAACTAAAGCCGAAGAAGTGTTCGCTATTAGTAACACTGACCCGTTTTTTCAATCAAACGTTTTATCTCGCGGTTTAACGGTTGAGCACAAAGGTGAGCTTTGGGTGGCAAGCCCACTTAAGAAGCAACGCTTTAACCTAGCAACAGGTGTGTGCATGGAAGACGAGAGCTTCAGTGTAAAAGCGTATAAAGCTCGCGTTACTAAAGGTGCTGTAGAAGTTTCAGCATAGTTAGTTCGAAACCATAGCTAGTGCGAAATCATAGTTAGTTCGAAATTTCGACACAGTTACTTAGCAAGATTTGATAGATCAAGGGTTCTAGCTATCGACATTGCCTTAATTCGGCAATTAGAACCTTTTCCTATCCGATTTCAACTTTTAATTTTAACTTTTTAAGGACAATCTTATGTCTACTGATTTTAAACCAGCAGAATTCGTTCAAACAATGATCGATGTAGGTGAAGCGAAAACGAAAACAAGTACTCGTGATCTACTGATTCGAAGCACAATGGCAGGCATCATTCTTTCTCTTGCTGTTGTAGTGGCAATCACGACTATCGTGCAAACAGGCATTGGTATTGTTGGCGCTCTTGTGTTCCCTGTGGGCTTCGTCATTCTAAGTGTAATGGGCTATGACCTAGTAACCGGTGTATTTGGCCTTGCTCCTTTAGCGAAATTTGATAACCGTCCAGGTATTACTTGGGGTCGTATTTTACGTTGTTGGGGTCTTGTTGGTCTTGGTAACCTTATCGGTTCTTTAATTGTTGCAGTGTTAGTGGCAATTTCACTTACAGGTAACTTCTCTTTAGAACCAAACGCAGTTGCTCAAAAGTTCATTGCTGTTTCTACAGGTCGTAGCCTAGGGTTTGAAAACATGGGCATGGACGGCTGGATCACATGTTTCGTGCGCGGCATCTTCTGTAACCTAATGGTTTGTCTAGGTGTGATTGGTAACATGACTGCACGTACAGTTGCTGGTCGTGTAGCAATGATGTGGTTCCCGATCTTCATCTTCTTCGCACTTGTATTTGAGCACACAGTGGTAAACATGTTCCTATTCCCACTGGGTATGATTCTTGGCGCTGACTTCGGTATCGCGACATGGTTGAACTTCAACCTTATCCCAACAATCTTAGGTAACATCGTTGGTGGCCTACTGTTAACGTGTGTTCCTCTATACCTGACTCATGCTAAAACAGCTCCTTCTCTAGGCGCGAAGTAATACGGTAAACGTAAGTTAGTATGAGATTGAAAGCCCCAACAACGTGTTTGGGGCTTTTTTAGTTTGAAAGCTGTCAGTGTATTCTCGGGCAGACAACATCTTAGTTATCATAGATGCGTTGTTTGCTATTGAGCAAAACATCCGCAATAGATTGTTTTGTTATAATTATTTCTATCTTCGTTAGTATTTAGACTGAATATTTATTTCAACACCTGATAGTCTAAGAGTTAAGGATTTTGATAAGTCATCATGAATACAGTGACTTATCACATAGATTGAAGCTTGAGATAAAACAAGCAAACCTTCGGAGCGCAGAATGTCAGAAGTATCGTCATCGAATGTTAAAGAAGTAAGCAATGGATTTGTTTCATTGGTAGGTGCAGGTCCGGGCGACCCAGACTTACTTACACTAAAAGCCGCACGAGTGATTCAACAAGCAGACGTTTTGGTTTATGACCGCTTGGTATCAAAAGATATCTTAGCGATGGCTAATCCAGAAGCTGAAATGTTGTATGTGGGTAAGAAGCTCGATCATCACTGCGTGCCACAAGATCAGATCAACCAACTATTGGTGACCAAAGCACAAGAAGACAAGCACGTTGTGCGTCTAAAAGGTGGTGATTCGTTTATCTTTGGCCGTGGTGGCGAAGAGTGCGAAACGTTAGCTGAGAATGACGTGAGATTTGAAGTGATTCCTGGCATTACTGCAGCCGCAGGAGCGACCGCATATGCGGGAATTCCATTGACTCACCGTGACCACGCGCAAAGCGTACAGTTTATTACGGGTCATTTGAAGAAAGATGGCGAAGATATTGACTGGCGTTCTCTTGCTCAACACAATCACACGATCGTGTTTTACATGGGCTTGAAAGAGAGTCCGAATATTCAGAAGAATTTACTCGATAACGGTATGCGAGAAGACATGCCAGTTGCGATTATCGAAAATGGCACTCGCCAAGAACAGAAAGTGTTTAGAGGTGGGCTACGTGACCTAGCTGATCTTGCTGGCGTTGCAAAGAGCCCAGCACTGATTGTGGTTGGAAGTGTTGCTCAGCTCCATGAAAAACTGGCTTGGTTTAACAAGCCAGCTTAAGTGATTGATGATCAAGCTTAGCTGACTAAGAATCAAATACTGCAGCGGCTACTCTGTCGCTGCATTTCTTGTTGGCGCATGGGCATTTCGTCAATAATATTGGTGATTAAACTCCAGTCGGTTTTACCACTCCACCTGTGTTTCTCTTTCCCGTCTTTGCCAATCAACACGGCAGTGTGTGAACCTTTGGGTATTCCATAACTGTTAGTCACTGCATCCAAATTAAACTCTTCAACTAACCATGCAGGAACGGTGTAGCCGCTTTCGGCGATGACCATGATAACTACATCTCGCTCGTCCAATTGACAATTGTTAATCAAGACTTCATTGAGAAACTCTTTTACGATCGAATCATCTGTTGGAGCGAAATAAATAACACTGCGGTGTGGCAGAGCTTTGGAATGAGAGTAGGCTGGGTAGGCGTGTAACGAGTTGACTGACAGAATCATAAACATAACCGTGCTTGTTATTAAAGCGTTCAGTGTTTTGGAAATTACGTTTGTTACCGATGCCTTAGTTATCGCTGCCTTAGTTATGGCTGCGTTAGCTATTGCCGCGCAGCAACGTCTCAATACTGAGTCAAAGGTGTCGCTGCCGAGGCATGATCTGATTATTTGTCGGTACTTCATGTTCCACCTTCCTCGATAAACCCAAACAAGCTCTAAGTTAATAACAACTACGTTAAGCATAAGCATAGCTAATGAGTTCATTTTTATTAAAGAAAGCGACTCGCATTTTAGAAGTGAATAGAATAGGGTATACGGAAAATCTAAAGGTATGAATTTATGGAAAACATAGCAATTTTGGTCGACGTTCAGAACGTTTACTATACAACACGCGATAAATACCGTTCTAACTTCGACTATAACCAGTTTTGGTATGTTGCCACGGAAGGACGTAACGTTGTCGAAGCCAATGCTTACGCAATCTCAAGCCAAGATCCTAAACAGCGCCAATTCCACCATATCCTTCGTGGTGTTGGTTTTAATGTGAAGCTAAAACCGTTTATTCAGCGTCGTGATGGTAGCGCCAAAGGGGATTGGGATGTCGGTATCGCGTTAGACGCGATAGAGCTTGCGGAGACGGTTGATACGATTGTTTTGGTATCGGGTGATGGCGATTTTGAAATCTTGGTAGAGCGAATCAAAGAGCGTTTTGGAAAGCCTGTTGAAGTGTATGGCGTTCCTGGGTTAACAGCTCAAAATCTTATCGATTCTGCCTCAAAATTTGTACCGATTGAAAAAGATTTTCTTCTATAGAGGAAATCACGCACTTTATAATTGAAATCAATAATAACGATAATTAGAATGCAAACAGTTCTTATTTATCGGTGTGTGAAATGTCTCGTGTTTTAGTTGTTGATGATGATATTCAGTTGTGTGAGTTACTGGGTGAAGTGTTGGAAAATGAAGGGTATCACGTTGATACCGTTCATTGCGGTGAATCAGCTCTAGAGTTTATTCAATCAAATCCTGTTGATTTAGTCTTACTCGATGTGATGCTCCCCAATTTAAGTGGTATTCAAGTCGCAAGACGTATTTGTCAGCGTTTTGCTACTCCTATCCTTATGCTAACTGCGCTTAATGATGATGCCTCCATGCTAGATGGCTATCAAGCCGGGGCAGATCAATACATCGCTAAGCCTTTCAATGTTCCTGAGCTTTTGACCCGGATTAAGGTGATCTTACGCCGAGTTGGGTTTGAGCGACAAAGACAATCAATGGCTTCATCTAATCAAGGTTTGTGCGAGCAACTTACCCGTTTACCTTTAACGGGCACTGAAAAAGAGTTGCTCGATTATCTGATCAAAAATAATGGCATCGTTGTATCAAAATCTGACTTGCAAATACATGTCTTGAAGAAAGAGCTGTGCCCCTTCGACCGTAATCTAGATATGCATATCAGCAACATACGTCGAAAATTGGTGCAGGCTGGCTTATCAAAGCAACATATTAAAACTGTGCGCGGTCAAGGCTACAGCTACCTAGAGTCGGTAGGAGTATGAGTAACTGGTTTTTACGGTGCCCTGATTTCGTTATCAAGCGTAAGGATGGCTTAACGTTTCAGCTGTTCAGTTGCCTGACCGTGATTTTAGTCAGTATCCTCATCCTTCAAGGTGTCGCAGAACGAGCGCTGATGAAAGCCTTGTTGAAGGTACCTGAACCTGTCAAAGCTGAAATGTTGGATTTGGCTTATCAAGCTAATGTACTGATCGAAGAAGGGGACATGGATGAGCTTGCCGACTGGGGCAATGCCCAACGTTATTATTTATTCATTATCGATGAAAACAACCGACCTATTACCCACCGACACATGCATCCGCATTTTGAATTTAAGTTGAAGTACCTGCGTACATTAGACCATCAACTCAGTGATCGTGTGAGTAAGCCTATCTTCGGCTTGCCACTTGATAACGGCAATACACTCGTGATCCAACTGCCAGGCCAGTTTCATCCAGCAAAATCCTTTGCACCGTATTCCTACGCGCTGAAAGCTGTGATTGCTTTGATCGTGTTATCGCTGTTTTCCATTATTATGGCGAAAAGTCTGCAGCAGCCACTCGATCGTTTAAGGGAGGCCAGTCGAAGGCTCGCACAAGGAGATTTTTCAGTGAGTGTTGTGTCTGAGTTGGATTCAACTACACGTGAATTCAATGAGCTTGCCAATGATTTTGACCATATGACCTTTGAGATTAAGTCTCTGGCTGAAAAGCAGCGTCGTTTGATTCGTGATGTATCACATGAGTTGAGGACACCGTTAGCAAGGCAGAATCTCGCATTACATTTACTACGTAGTAAGGTCGATGAAAAAAGTATGGGTTTACTCGAACGGATGGAAAGCGAAACGGAAGAGATGAATAAGCTGGTGGGTGAAATTCTTGAGTTCAGCCGGCTAGAAACCTCTCGTTATGATTCTAAGTTAACTCCAATGCATCTTGAGCAGTATTGCTCAATGCTCATTGTACAGATGCAAAATGACTTGAAACCTAATCAAACGTTGACTGGTGATTTGGAAACTGCAACATCAATGGTTAATGTTGACGAGAGGCTACTTTTGAGGGTGATCAGTAACCTTGTAGGAAATGCGATCAAATACGCAGGGGGCAATGCGGATATTGTCGTCAAGACCTATGGGCAGGTCAATGATAAGCGTTACAGTGTCATTTATGTGGAGGATGATGGTGAAGGTATCCCAGATAACAAGATTGCAGATATCTTTGACCCGTTTACCCGCATCGAGTCAGCCAGAGATAAACAGTCTGGTGGTTACGGTCTTGGACTCGCGATCGTTAAGGAAGCCATGGGAGTGATGAATGGGCATGTTACCGCTGAGAACAGAGAAGGTGGGGGACTTAGAGTGAACCTTATGTTTCCTATCGTAGATTAAGCGTTAGGCTCGGCACTCAACGCTCAGCCCCTGTAACGAGAAGATAGATGAGAGTTGAATCGTTTCGGCTCAAAGAGAACCCAATAAAAAACGCCACTGCAGATGCAGTGGTGTTTTTGTTTATACGCTTTTCATTGATCAGCTAAGGCATAGCCATTAATTACGCCTTAGCTTGGAGATAAGAGCGACAGAGAAGCTAGATTATGCCTGTTGGCGTGCTAGCTTAACTTCTTCTTCTTTCTCACCAGCTGCCGGGTCATTGAAGCGAGACTCATCAAGAGAACCTTCAGACTTAGCAACGATGATAGTTACGGCACTATCACCTGTGATGTTTACAGCGGTACGAATCATATCAAGAAGGCGGTCAACACCCATGATTAGAGCAATACCTTCAAGCGGTAGACCAACTTGGTTCAATACCATCGCTAGCATAACAAGACCAACACCAGGAACACCTGCGGTACCAACAGACGCCAATGTCGCTGTTAGGATAACCATTAGGTAATCACCCATAGTCAGGTCGATGTTGTAAGCTTGTGCAATAAACGCAGTTGCAACACCTTGCATGATAGCTGTGCCATCCATGTTCACTGTTGCACCTAGTGGTACGGTGAATGAAGCGACTTTGTTGTCTACGCCCATGCGGTTTTTAGCCGTTTCCATTGTTACTGGAATCGTTGCGTTCGAAGAGGCAGTTGAAAACGCAAACATGATTGCATCTTCCATCTTACGTAAGAACGTAATCGGACTTAGGCCTGTGAATCCTTTAAGCATCGCGCTGTAGGTAACCAAACCGTGTAGAAGTAGGGTACCCGCAAGCACTAAGAAGTATTCTGCTAGGTTCCAAATTGCGCTTAAACCAAGGCCAGAGAACAGCTTCGCCATTAAGAAGAATACGCCGTAAGGCGCAAGGTTCATTAGTAGCGCAACTAGCTTCATGATCACTTCGTTTAGATCAGAGAAAACCGCAGCGATACGCTCACCTGGTTTACCCGCTGCACTGATTGCAATACCAAACAACACAGCAAATACGATAACTTGTAGCGTTTTGCCCTCAGCCATCGCCTGAATAGGGTTGGTCGGGAACATGTCGATGATGACTTGGCCCAAAGAAGGAGCATCAGCTGATTTGAAAGAGCTCGCAGCCGTAAGATCCGCACCCGCTCCAGGTTGGAACAAATTACCGATAGTCAGTGCTAGAGTGATAGCTACAGCAGTTGTACCGATATAAAGTGCAAGTGTTTTGCCCCCCATACGGCCAAGAGTTGATAAGTCTTTAAGAGAGCTTGTACCGCACACGAGTGAAACGAAGACGAGTGGTACAACAAGCATTTTTAAACTGGCGACAAAGATCTGTCCGCCTACTTCAAAGAGTCCGTTAACGATGTAGTTGTTAACAAATCCGCTGTCTGCAAAAAGGGATTGAATGGCAAATCCCGTTAATATACCTACGACCATACCGAGGATAACTCGGCCAGTCAGAGACATAGGTTTCTTGGTATTCATTTAGAACACTCCTTATTATTTATAACTTTGATACCTTTCCAAAGTGAGCAGGAGATTAGCAGTCGGTTGATTAAATCGAAAAACAAAAAATGAGTTTGGAATTACAGATGTGATCATAATCACTGATAATTGTTCAAATAAAACAAAATAAAACAAAATAATTCACCAGTCCTTTACATTTATCGAGTGTTTTATACAAAAAATCGTCGTTCTGAAGGTAATAAATAAGATAAGAGGATTTTGTTATAGATGTTTGCTTATTACATTGACTGCGCAAATGGCGGTGTTTCAAAAAGTTTGGCGCAGAGAGCCGATTTTTAATTCAAGTGCTCGTTAAATGACTGTATTGAATTGGTTTCTTTTAACTGCAGGTTAACGACTCGTCAGCTCGTCTTTACAAAACTTTACGAATGCAAAGAATGTAAATTTAATGCAAATAGTAATAGTTATCACTTATATTCCCCATCGAAATAATTCAGTGGTACCGGAAACGGTCTAACGGACACATCGAATAAATAACAAAGTGTTCGTCTAAAAGAATAAAAGTGGAGAAAAGGACATGTTTTCAAAAAAGCCATTGGCTTTAGTGATCGGCGCAGTATTAGCTTCACCAGCAGTATTGGCAGAAGCAGTAAAAACTGACGAGCATATGGTTGTTGAAGGTCGTGATTACGGTTATAAAGCCGACACGAATACAACAGCAATGCGCATGGAGGCGACTCAATTAGAGACTCCAGGACAAGTTACGATTATCAGTGAGCAAATCATTGATGAGCAACGCGCAAGCACGCTTGGCGAAGTATTAAAAAATGATGCGTCAATTTCAGCGGGTTCTAAATCAACAAACCGTGAGCGCTTCAACCTACGTGGTTTCTCTCTAGGAAGCAGTTCTGGTTACTTGCGCGATGGCGTTCAACACTGGTCTCATTACCGTCAACCGGTAGAACTACTAGAACGTGTTGAAGTACTAAAAGGTCCTGCAGGTTTGTTCTACGGTAAATCAGCACCT
Source organism: Vibrio sp. 1F169 (assembly GCF_041439605.1). Lineage (NCBI taxonomy): Bacteria > Pseudomonadati > Pseudomonadota > Gammaproteobacteria > Vibrionales > Vibrionaceae > Vibrio > Vibrio sp. 1F169. Next base: position 21,617 of record NZ_JBGOOI010000046.1, read on the forward strand.
GGTGGCCTTGTTAACATGGTTGCTAAGAAGCCTACGTATGAAACTCAAGTTAGCGTAAGCCAAGACATTGGTTCTGACAGCTACACACGTACTACCGCTGATGTAAGCGGTTCATTGAACGATGATCAAACTCTACGTGCTCGTTTTATTGTTTCACAAGAAAACCAAGACTCTTACCGCACACGTTTTGACGGCACAGATGTAGAGACTGACCGCTTTGTTGGTGGCCTATTTGTTGATTACGATATCAACGAAGATGTGATGCTATCTGCGCATTACGACCGTACTCAAGAGTTAGGTGATCTAGATAACGGCTCAAAGATTGATACGAAAACAGGTAAAGCGATTACCCCAAATACGGTTAATGACCAACGCTTCGCACAAACAGACAACGACGTAGCAAACTACGGTGTGGCTGTTACAGCAAACTTGAGCGATACATGGGCAGTTAAATCGGGTATCAGTCGTCAGTTTTACGAACGTCGCCGTACTGAATCAGATAACGTTATTGATTCAAAGAAAGACAGAAAAACCAAGAAAACACTAGGTTATGGTTACAAAGTATCAGACCGTCATGATGAGTGGACGTTTGATACGGCTTACGTGGATTTTACTGGTGATGTTGATGCATTTGGTGTGAATCACCGTCTGTTGGTGGGTGCAAATGGGTTGCACTACGATTACAAGCGCCTGTACGTATCAGACTACGCTTGTTTTAACGCTTCAGAAGCAGACACAATGAAAGAGTGTGGCAAAGGCTTTGATATGCCTGCAGACATTCACTATAACAACGATGATTCAGTATCACACTCGAAGAGCCAACACTACGGTCTATATCTTCAAGATTTAGTGACGTTCAATGAGCAGTGGCAAGCACTTGCTGGTGTTCGTTTCGCTTACGATGATACGACGAGCAGTTCTGATAAAGAAGAGAGTTACAATAACATCCTACCTAAGTTCGGTGCGATTTACTCTCCGGCGCCAAACGGTTCTATTTACGCGGTTTACTCTGAAAGTTTTGAACCTGTAAGTGAGATTTCTGATAAAGATGATGTGAACTTCGGCCAGTCTCAAGATGCGAAGAAAGGTACACTTTATGAGCTAGGCTCAAAGTGGGAACTGTTTGATGAGCGTTTATTCGTATCAGGAGCAGTATTCCAGATCACACAAACGAACATGCAAGTTACAGAAGACCTTCCTGCATCTCATGCAAAAGATACTCGTACTACACAGGTGGGTGAGCAAGTTCACACTGGTGTGGAGCTAGCTGCGACGGGCTACGTGACGGATGCGTTCTCTGTAAGTGCATCAACAATGTTCTTAGATGCTGAATATAAGAATGACCCTGCTCTTAATGGTAAAACACCAGCAGACGTTCCTGAATTTACTGCAAGCATCTGGTCTACTTACGCATTCAACAACGGTACTGATGTAAACCTAGGTGTGTATCACGTAGGTGAGCGTTACACTGAAAGTGCTAACACGTTTAAGAAAGACGCTTACACTCGTGTAGATGCTGGTGTTGCACATACGATTAAGTACGATGAAAACTTAGACTTTGTTGCACGCTTTAATGTAGAGAACTTATTCGATACAGATTACCTAGAAGGCGGCAGCACTCGCGGCGTTGTTGTTGGCGAAGGTCGTAACTACATGGCTACGTTACAGGTAAAATACTAATTTGTTAGTAGGGTACTATTGGTAGCTTAAATATTAAGGGGAAGGTTTCGACTTTCCCCTTTCTTGATTCTGCTATTTAGTAAAAATACCCCTAGCAATGCGAGTGGTTTTTAATGATAATGAGACTGCTTATCAATAAAACTCATTTGTTCTTCTTCTAAAGTAAATGACTACAATTATGAATCTTTTAAAAACTAGCCTAGCACTTGCCATCAGTTTGGTTGCAACGTCATCGATGGCAAACAGCTTGGATCAAGCTCAATCAATTCAAAACAAGACCAATAACGCGTCGGCTTCGAGCCAAAAGGTTATTGATAAAAGCTCACAAGCAACATTATTGCTGCAAGCTGAGGTTGAGCGTCTGCAAGAAGAAGTGAAAAATTTAGAAATCTATCACGATCATCTTGCCGCATTGGTTAAGAGCCAAGATCAAGAAGCGCTGAGTATTGAAGGGCAGATCGACGAAATCAAACTCACACGTCAAGGTGTTGTGCCTTTAATGTACAAGATGATCGATGGTCTCCAGGAAGTTATTGAAAGCGATCTACCTTTCAAGACAAATAGCCGTCTGCGTCGCGTTGAAAAGCTGAAAGCGATGATGACTCGTGCTGATGTCAGTGATGCTGAAAAATATCGCCGTATTTTAGAGGCGTACCAAATTGAAGTGGATTACGGTATTAAGCTAAGTTCTTATTCAAGCCGTGTCGAGTTAAGTCAAGATAAAGTGCTTGAAGTTGATATTTTGCATCTTGGCCGCATTTCACTGGTCGCTCGTAACTTAAATGGTACCCAATATTGGTCTTGGGACCAAAATAGCGATCAATGGCAAGAGTTGGATTCTTCGATGAAATCTGAGTTGGACAAAGCGTACGATATTGCTAATAAGCAAGCGTCTCCAAGCTTAATTACTTTACCTGTTTCTTTAACTGTTGCGGAGGTTAAGTAATGAACTTAAAGCCATTAGCAGCATTGCTTTGCATTACGTCAATTTCATTTTCTGCTTTCTCTGCATCAGACACGACAGCTCAGCTTGTTAACAAAGCAAAATCAGAGAGTCGCACGCAAGCGTCTCATAACGTAATTCGTGAAGCTGACTTTAAAAAGACAGAACAACAACTCAGAGCGATCAAAGCACAGCTTGAAGCTAAACGTAGCTCTATTCAAGGTGCGACCGATGTTCTGACTCAGACATTCAGTGATAACGAAAACAAGCTTGCTCGTTTAGAAGAGAAACTGCGTTTAGAAACAGGTAGCTTAGGTGAGTTGTTTGGCGTTGTAAGACAAAATGCAAAAGACCTTGAACATGAGCTTACGGATACAGTAACTAACGTAGATCGCGCAGCGTATACAGAAACTGTTTATCAAATCGTGGACGCAAAATCATTACCGTCAATGCCCCAGTTAACAGGTCTTTGGTTGAGCATGATGGAGCAAATTCAAGCAAGTTCAGAGATAAGCAAGTCGACAGTTTCACTAGTTAATAGTGAAGGGGTCACTGAAAAGGCAGAAGCTTATCGACTGGGTTCTATTGGCTTAGTTGCTGAGTCAGGTTACGTATGGTGGGATGCTAGACATCAAGATGCAATAGTTTACTTGAAGCAGCCTTCACAAGGTCCAACACTGGCGTCGCTTTCTACTTTAGCTAATGGCGAAGTGTCTAACGTGGTCGTCGATCCTTCTCGTGGATTCATGCTAGAACAATTAGCTTTGGAACCAAGCCTAGCTGATCGTCTGCAAGTCGGTGGCCTAGTAGGTAAAGTTATTCTTGGCTTGTTGGCAATTGGCTTAATCATCGCATTGGTTCGTGGTATTTCTTTGGCTATCGCTCGTCAGAAGATTCGCGCTCAACTTAAAAAACCTGAACAAGCGGGAGACAACCCTCTGGGTCGTGTTCTTGCGGTTTACAGCAAAGAGAAAAATCAAACAGTAGAAGCATTAGAACTGCGACTTTTAGAAGCGGTAGTGGATGAACAAACTCACCTAGAGAAAGGTTTATCAATGCTGAAGCTTCTAGCTGCTCTAGCACCAATGCTTGGCTTGCTAGGTACCGTAACCGGCATGATAGAAACATTCCAAGTGATCACACAGTTTGGTAATGGTGACCCTAAAGTAATGGCGGGCGGCATTTCGATGGCACTTGTTACAACGGTACTTGGCCTTGTTGCTGCAATGCCACTGTTATTGGCACACAACATTCTGAGTACTCAGTCAGAGAACATTCGTAATATTTTGGAGAAACAGGGCATTGGCCTTGTTGCTGAGCAGGCAGAGAAGTCTATTGAACCAAGCGCTGTTGTTTCACAAGTTGGGACTGCCGCGTAATGGATATTTTGTCGGGTTCTCTATTACCAGCGAGTTGGTTAACGAGTAACTGGCTGCTGTCTTTATCAAACTTTATGGATCAGGGCGGTTTCGTCCTGTGGTGGCTAGCGGCTGTCGTCCTCGTTTTTTGGGTACTTGTGGTAGAACGTGTGCTTTATCTCGCGTTCTATTTTCCAAAGCAACGCCAAGCTTGGATTACAAAGTGGCATGAAAGAGAAGATCACTCTTCTTGGCATGCTAAAGCCATTCGTGAAGGTTGGTTGGGGCAAGCGAGTATCTTGCTTAACCAAAACTTGAACTTTATTAAGCTGTTAGTTGCTATTTGTCCGATGTTGGGTTTGCTCGGTACCGTAACCGGTATGATCTCCGTTTTTGATGTCATGGCGACTCAAGGAAGCAGTGATCCTAAATTGATGGCCTCAGGTATCTCGTTGGCAACTTTACCAACGATGGCGGGTATGGTTGCTGCATTAGCGGGCATGTTTGTTCATGCTCGTTTAGCGAAAGTCTGTAACCGCTTAGAATTGAAATTAGAAAAATCTTTAAGGAGTCAACGATGAGACTCGGTCGACGTCATTCTAAAAACGAAGAGGCTCAAATAGACCTTACTTCGATGCTTGATATCGTATTCATCATGCTTATTTTCTTCATTGTGACGAGTTCATTTGTTCGTGAATCTGGTGTTGAAGTCAATCGCCCGCAAGCTTCAAATGTAGTGAGCCAAAAAGATGCAGGTATCTTTGTCGCGATTACTTCTGCGAATGACATTTTCATAGATAAACGTGTTGTGGATGTTGAACGTGTTCAAGCGACGTTAGAACACTTGTTGCTAGAACAACCTGATGCTTCTTTGGTTATTCAGGCGGACGAGCATGCTTATAACGGTACGGTTGTTAAAGTGATGGACGCTGCCAAAGGTGCGGGTGTTAAAAATATTGCGCTTGCAGCTGAAAAGCGATGATCTTGGAGGATCTTAATCAATGATTCGCCTATTTCTTGCATTACCTTTAGCGGGAGCGTTGGGTTTAGCACTATTTTCTTTCATGGCTTGGATGGTCGATAATGGACACCAACGTTCGCCAGACAACAGTGAGACGTTAAGTTTCAACATGGTGATGGTTGAACAAGAACAAGAAGTACAGAGAAGACAACGTGCAGTCCCGGAACAACCCGAAATGCCAGAGCCGCCACCGCAAGCGCAAACGTCTCAGTCGCAAGCTGAAGTAACGCCTCTGAATTCAATGTCTTCACTGTCTTCACTGGATTTGAATACTTCAATTGAAGGCCTAGCGATTAACGCTCCAACATTTTCTGATTTTGGGTCAAATCAACAGGTAATGCCGCTTTATCGAGTTGAACCTCGATATCCAGCAAAAGCGCTAAAGCGTGGCGCAGAAGGGTATGTCATTTTGTCTTTTACAATCGATGAAACAGGACGTTCTGTTGATATTCAAGTTACGGATGCAAATCCACGTCGTATGTTTGAACGTGAAGCGATAAGAGCACTTAAAAAATGGAAGTATCAACCTAAAGTCGTCGATGGAAAAGCGGTAGCGCAGGTTGGTCAAACCGTGAAACTAGAGTTTAAGTTGGCAAAATGATGAAACAGATATGGATATTAGTGGGCTTGTTGATAATGCCCCTTACAGTACCGGCAAAAGAGCTTACCCAATACACCGTTATTCGTGTTCAAAAGGCGAATAAACTTGCTCAAGAGGAGCAGGTTAAACAGGCGATTGAGGTTTTGGCTAGTTTGGAGTTATCTAAAGGCTATGACAAGGCCTATGTCGCTCGCATGCTTGGTGTGTTTTACTGGCAAGATGGTAAAACAGAGACGGCAATCAAGCAGCTTACTTATGCAGTGGATAGTGGCTTATTGGTCGATGAGCAAGCTTGGGTAACGAAACGTATGTTAGCTGATTTGCTGCTTAGCGAGCAGCATTTTAAAGCGGCATTACCACACTATTATGAGCTCGTTAAAACAGCACCGGAAACTGAAAAGAAAGACACGCTATGGATGCGAATTGCTCAAGCTGAATACCAAATCGAAAACTGGACGAAAGTACTGGCGGCTATAGGTAATCATAACAAGTTTAATTCAAAACCACAGTTGTCGCCTCTCTCGTTAAAGCTGGGTGCTCAACTACAGTTAAAACAATGGAAGCAATCAATTCCTACGTTAGAAAGTTTAGTTGAACTTCAACCCGAAAAAGACAACTGGTGGCGTCAACTGGTCGGGATTCAGTTAAGGCTAGAGCGTAGCCGAGATGCGTTGAATACCTTAGCGCTTGCTGAGCTACAAGGTGTTGAACTGAATAATTCAGACCGTCGGCTACTTGCTCAACTGTACGCGAAACGAGGCATCCCTGAGCGCGCTGCGCAAGAAATTAGCAAGTTAGATGACGCAAACAGCGATGTTCAACTTCTGGCTGAGCAAGCAACCTACTGGCAGTTAGCGAAAGAGTGGGACAATGCTATTGAAGTGTGGACGTTAGCGTCGAATATGAACACTCGATACCATTGGAATGTTGCTCAATTATTGGTTCAGCAAGGTTACTACAAGCGAGCTCTGGTTGTTTTAGACAAAGTGAAAGACAAGAACAAGCAAGCTGACGTTGCATTAGCGAAAGTACGTTCATGGTATAAGTTGAAGAACTTAGATAATGCTCTCGCTCAAGCTAAGCGCGCGAACAACATTGAACCGTCTCCTGAGGCTAAAGGTTGGATTAAATACCTGACTCAGCTTAGAACGGTAAGCGAAAGTGGAAACGCCTAATCACATATAGTTAGAAGCTAGAAAACAGAGTCCCAAATAAGACAGTGAAAGGGTGTCATTTGAATGTTCAAATGACACCCTTTTTTGTACATTGAATAAAATTGAGCCTTAGTGCTTCATTAGGCCTTGCTGTTTGATCGAGGTATGAGCAAAGGCAAAGTTAAGGGCTACACATATCGCCACTGTGTGATCCCGCAATGATCACTCCGCTTTGGTCTACAATCCAGTTAATGGTGCAGTCACGATAGGGGTTTTTGAAAGAATGTTGTATTTCACCATTCTCGAGTGAGGTTTGAGTTTCCACCCAAGCAAATGTGCGTGACTCCCAAAATGTAACGGCTTGAGAGTGGGGCGTTAAATACAACGTTTGAGCATCGGCAATATTGGAACCGATGTAACTCTCGACATGTTCGTCAGTACTAACAATCTGGCTAGTACAAGCGCTGATAAAAATCATAGCAATGGGAATATAGATACGCATTAAAAATCCTTTTTAGTGAGTATGATTATTCATATATCTAAATATACAACAGCGTTATTTAAATTTGTAAACACGCCATAGCAGTATCTCTATCTTAGCCATGCTTAATACCAACCTTTGTCTGAAAACGTGACATACCGACGAACAGGAGTGGATATGCTTGAGTTATCTCAGTGAAGAGTATTTTATTGCGTCCTTTTCAAATTGAGCGACTTTAGAGCCTACTGATTTTAGTGCTCGTTGATATGCATCAACATCATGCCCGACAACAGATAATGCAGCGTCGTAAGGCGACATTGCTTTTTCCAGTTGTTCTATTTTGTAACCAAGTTGGTCTAAAAGATAAATGACAGAGGCGCCACTGTTATAAAAAACGTAGAATCCAAAGTGCCACTTTACGTCTTTTTTATTTTTTAGATTCAAGCTAAAACTTCTTCCTTTATCGAAGCTCAAGCTATTGTTTTTATATACTTTTCTGGCTGTTAAGACGGTGATGTATTCTGCCGAGCCTTCTATGCGTTCTTGTGCTAGGGCCATGTTCTCAACCAACGATGTATTGTCGTTAAGCATTTGTCGTTGCCTAATTGCCACATATTGTTTCAACAGCTCACGAGCTTCCACCTTAGTCAATTTTCTAGGTAGTCCATCAAACAGCTCGGTGAGTATTAACTCGTCTTGGATAATGCTTTTGGTTGTAGGGTAATTGTCAACGTCCTGTCGCCAATTGCTTTTGTTCGCCCAAGAGGTTTGATAGATGTGGAATACCTCATGAGGCGCAAATAAAAGGTCATTGGTAAATGGGTGTTGATTGTTAGCGACTGCATCCGTGTATTTTTGTGCGTAGTATTTGTGACCATCAATAAGTAAGTCGAAGGTGTACAGGTTATTTGAACCGTTGTTTATCTTAGTTACGGCACTATGCATTTCCTTTTTGTATTCATAGATTTTCATACCACCAGATTCTGCTGAACTGATCTTGGTCGCACTTTTTAGAACTGACTGAGGATTAATAATGAATGCATTTATAGGCTCATCTTTAGCATTGACACGAATCAGGTAGTGGGGTCTTTTGGCGTAATTATATCCATCCCAGTAATTCAATTTCATGTACGCTCCGATCTGCTTGATCATCGCTTTGTCAGCCACATTTTCAACGCTAGCAACGGCCGTCGGTGTCGTGGATTTAGGTGAACTCGAGCTTGAATTTGAATTACAAGCAGACAGTAGAAGAATGGTTACCCCTAGCAATAAACTTTTCATGATGACCCTTATCTAAGCAAATGTTGCTTAATACATTAACGGTATTCTTAGGAGCGTTCTGTAATAACTTGTAACTCGGCCACTTACATTATGGATAACGTAAATAATGTAAATTGAATGCCAATACGAATGATTATCAACTAAATTGTCGCCATAAAATCTATAGGTATTGGTTTGTATGTCGTTAAAAAGTAGGGCGGTTCAATCATGGGCTCGTCGACTTCATGTTTATATTTCAATGGCACTGTTGTTTGTTGTTCTCTTCTTTTCAGTGACAGGTATTACCCTTAATCGCCCTGAGCTGTTCGAATCAAGCCAACCCAATATCCAACGCTCTACGCTAACGCTTCCAACCAGTTTGTTCACGGTCCAAGACGGTCGACTGAAAGCCGACGAGTCTGCTTTTGAAACGTTTTTATTTGAAGAAGCAAACCTATCTGGCGTTCCTTCGGGGTTAGACATCTACGCAGAGATTGAAGACGGTGAGTTACTCATCGGTGAAGTGTCTATGGACTTCAAAGGACCTGGCTACAACGCTTCTGTGTTTGTTGATGTGACTTCTGAAATGGTGGAAGTCGAAACAACGAATTATGGCGTTATTGCATTGTTGAATGACCTACACAAAGGGCGTAATAGCGGTGAAGTGTGGAAGTGGTTTATCGATATCACTGCGCTGCTGATGATCTTCTTTGTACTGACTGGCGTGTGCTTACTGTTACCTAAGAAAAAAACACTCAATACCTCTATTAAATGGACGGTATTTGGGTCTGCAATTTCACTTGCTATCTATTTTGTCGCCGTACCGTAACCCGCGATCCGATCCATGAGGCGGTGTGAAGGTGAATTAAAGGCGCAACGGATTTGAAAGGTTGTTAAACATGAAAAAAATGAATTGGAGCAAATCGCTCCTTGCTTTGTCTCTTTTACCAAGCTTAGGCATGGCTGAGGTGCTTCCTGACACAGCAAAGCTCGATGTGCATTTCGAGTTACCAAGAATTGAGGCTTCTCCATACAAGCGCCCTTACGTTGCGATATGGGTAGAGAACAGTGAAAGAAAGTCAGTGAAAACGATCGAGCTTTGGGTCGGCCAAGATGAATGGCTTAAAGATTTACGAAGTTGGTGGCGAAAAGTCGGACGTTACGACCGCGAACTCGTTGATGCGGTGACTTCCGCAACACGTCCTGTTGGTCAATATCGTTTTGCTTGGGATGGCAAAAATGATGCCGGTCAATCGTTAGAGCAAGGTGAATACACGGTTCATATTGAAGTTGTACGTGAACATGGTGGCCGAAACTATCTTCGCCAAAAAGTAGCACTCACTGACAAAAATGCTTCTTACCAATTAGAACCAACGGAAGAGACCGGTCAGATTACGCTCAACTATATCGTTAAGTAGTAGATAAAGAAGCGATAAATAATGGTAGCCATCGTAGACGCTCATAGAGCGACACGGTTAAAGATTACAAATAATGGAATTGAACATGATGAAACAGACAAAAATAAAGGCGCTTGCTCTTGCAGGTGTAATGGCGTTCGGTCTAGCAGCAACGACGACAGCACAAGCCCACCCACGCTGGATTTTGCCATCACACTTTACCGTATCGAAAGAAGGCGGTGATTGGCTAACGTTCGACGTGACTGCGTCTCACGGTACGTTTGTTTTTGATAAGCCTGCAGGCAGCGAAAATGCACATGTCATCATGCCTGATGGCCGTAGCGAGCGTCCAAACTTTGTTGTTCGCGGTAAACGTCGTTCAATCTTCGATTTCTACTTCGAAGAAGAAGGTACACACAAAGTTGCGATTAACAACCAGCCATCTTACTACACACAGTACAAAGCGGGCCGTCGTGACACTGTGAAATGGATCAAAGCAAACAAAGCGGAACGTGACTCTGTACTTCCTGAAAAATCACGTGACGTGGTAACACAAATCAGCTTCACTCGTGCTGAAAGCTACATCACAGTAGGTAAGCCAACGGATTCAGTATTCAAAATTGAAGGGAAGCTTCTTGAAATGAAGCCGGTTACACACCCTTCAGACATCGTTGAAGGCGAACCGGTGACATTCCAATTCTTCTACAACGGTGAAATCCAGAAAGACGTGAAAGCAGAAATTACTCGTGAAGGTACGCTTTACCGCAATCACCAAGAGCAGATTGATGTAGTGAGTGATGAAAACGGTGAAATCACGTTTACTCCAGACGTAGCGGGTCGTTACGTAATGAAAGCGAACTACAAAGGTGAGTTGGTTGACAATCCACTGGCAGACAAAGCAAGTACGAATGTGCACCTGACGTTCGAAGCATTGCTTCAATAGTCGGTTTGTCGGGAGAAAGCTCCTGATTATTAGATAAAAAGACAAGGGCTCATTAGAGCCCTTTAACGGTCAGTATACCACTGAAAATTTGTAACGTGGCGAGGGTACGAACGATGAAAATAACAATAAGAGCAAACACCATAATTGCTCCGTGCTTAGCTCTGGGGCTTGGTTTAGCGGCATTACCTGCGCAAGCACACTTTCCATTGATGAGCTGTTGGTTTGAAGGCAAAACGGTTGCCTGTGAGGCAGGTTACTCTGATGGTAGTAAAGCGATAGATTACGCAGTCGCGATGTACGACTATGAAGACAACTTGATAGCGAAAGAGATGACGGATAAACGCTCTATTGTCGAATTTCCAAACCCAAATTCTGAGTTTTACCTCGTGTTTGATTCAGGTCACGAGTTTCCTGTTGAAGTCGACGTTGTAGAGATCAAAGAAAAATGATGATTCAAAGTGTACGCGCTGACACAGGCGGAAGAGAGGGCAAGTGGGTTGGCCTAATCATTATATTCATCCTTTGTTTTGCGACGGTTGCTATTCCGTTTAATCAAGCAGAATCTCATATCGAAGTGACCCTTGATCACCAAGTCTTAGTGAGTGATGTTGAGCAAGAAAACTTGGCGATGCTGTCAGAACTCCGTTTGGCTCATGAAGAGATTCGAGATCTTCGCATGGACTTAGACGGCGAATGGCCAAGCGTTGTGTCGCTGAAAGACGAATGGGTCGCGCCTTTTGTTGAAGACCAGAGTTGGAAGCGCAAAGGTTCTCATACTTGGTTATTGGACGAGCGTGGTTATTACTTCTCTACGCCAAGTGAATACGCTACACCAAGCGAACAAGCTACGCCAAACACTCATGGCTTCGCGGACTCGTTTATTTTAAACGCGAACAGTGTTTCTCCGGAAATCTGGATTTTCTTTGGTGGTGTCGCAAGCCAACCTACTCAATTTGATGAAAACACATTGGAATCCGCAGGCTGGAAACTGGTGGTGAACGAGTCAGAAGTATCTGAACAACATGACGCTGCTTCTCATTAAGCAATGTTTCAAACTTTAGGTTCTCATCAGCAATATGTTCAAAAAGAAGATGTTCACAAAATCAAAAAGCTTACGGACTAATCAGCTCATTGACCATAAGTTCACAAATAATAAGAGGTTTACTATGCGATTCATGACTCTATTGATGTCGTTAATGGCGGTGTTATCGACACCCAATGCATTGGCAAAAGAATACACAGTCGACAGCGATAAGTTGACGATAGGTATTACCCTACAGCCTTACTATAGCTACGTAAAAGCAGTGGTAGGTGACAAAGTGAACATCCTTCCTTTGGTTGATGCTGGCTTTAACCCGCATAACTACTTACCACAACCAAATGACTTGAAGCGATTGAGCCAGATGGATGCAATCGTGGTAAACGGTATTGGCCACGATGACTTCGCACTAAAAGTCATTTCAGCTGCGCAACGTGATGATTTAATGGTCATCGAAGCGAACAAAGAAGTACCTCTACTTCCTGCATTAGGCCAGCCTGTTGGCCAAGGCGCAGTGAACCCACATACGTTTGTTGGACTTTCTACAACAATCCAAAAGGTGTACACCATCGCGAGTGAAGTTTCTAAGCTCGACCCAGACAACGCGGCGTTTTATCGCAAGAACGCGCGTAAGTACGCCAAGCAATTTCGTTTTATGAAGCGTGATGCGATGTTGTCATTAGGTGAACTCGATACTTCAGGCATGAAAGTGGCGACCACGCACAATGCTTATGGGTACATTCTGCAAGAGTTTGGGGTGGATGTTGCGGCGGTGATTGAGCCGGCACACGGTGTTGAACCAAGTGCGAGCCAACTGCAAGATACGATCGAGAAAATCCGCGCATCAGGCATTGATGTTCTGTTCTACGAGCTAAACATGCCAAACCGCTTTGTTGACACGATTGAAGCAGAAACAGGCGTTCAGCTTTACCGTTTCTCTCACATGACGCACGGTGAGTATCAAGACGATAAGGTAGAAGTTGAGATGAAGAAGAACTTAGAAACGTTAATCGAAGCCATGAAATTTGCTGCGGCTAACCAGGCTAAAAGTGGGAAGGCGTAATGCAAGGTCCATCGATTTCAATCAACCAACTCGGTCTGCAATACGACAACAACGTGATTCTTGATGATATCACGCTAGATCTTAAAGCGGGTGAGTGCCATGTGATCATGGGGCCAAACGGCGGTGGCAAAACCTCTTTGCTACGTTCAGTTCTTGGTTTGACGCCTTTCTCTGGTCAAATCAACATTCATTGGCCAGAAAAGCCAAGCATTGGTTACGTTCCTCAGAAAGCGACCTTCGAATCGAGTTTACCTCTGACGGTAATGGACTTTGTACTACTCAACCAAACTCGAATTCCGCTATTTTGGCGTCGTAAGTCTAAGCAATTGGATCTTGCATTAGCGCAACTCGACCGTGTGGGTATGGCGACTCGTAGCGACCGCCGTATGGGGCAGCTATCGGGTGGTGAGCAGCAACGCGTGTTGTTTGCACAAGCATTACTGGATAACCCAAGTTTATTGGTGTTGGACGAACCCACTACCGGCATGGATGAACAAGGCGTTCGTTATTTAGAATCGCTAGTTCGTGAATGCGTTGATGAAGGCCGTACGATTCTTGCCGTTCACCATGATGTAACCGCAGTGCGTCGCCTTGAAGCGAATGTACATGTTGTGAATCGATTCTTGGTGGATAGTGGTCCACATGAACAAGTACTACACCCTACTAAAATCGAGAGTCTGTTTCAGCACTATAGCAGTGGATCTGCCATCCCCAAATCGAAGGAGGTTGCGTAATGGAGTGGTTACGACAACTTGCCATTAGTGGCGTTGAAGCGGGTTGGTTATCAGACAGCTTCATGTATGCGTTTATGGTGAATGCACTGGTTGCCGCATTGTTACTTGGCCCGTTATTAGGTGGCCTTGGTACTTTGGTGATTGCTAAACGCTTGGCATTCTTCTCTGAAGCGGTAGGTCACGCAGCATTAACCGGTATTGCCATTGGTGTTTTGCTTGGTGAGCCACCAGAAAACCCAATTATTGGCTTGTTTAGCTTCTGTATGATCTTCGCTTTGCTTCTTCACTTTGTAAGAAACAGAACCAATGTGCCATACGATACCTTAGTCGGTGTTTTTCTAGCGCTAGCATTGGCAGTAGGTGCGGCATTGCTGATGTACGTGGCGCGTAAGATCAATATCCACATGCTTGAGAACGTGTTATTTGGCTCGATTCTCACGGTAACAGACCAAGATTTAGCAATTCTCGCAGGCAGCTGCGCGCTCATCATTTTGCTCTTGATACCGACGTTCAACCGTATTCTTCTCACTTGTATTAGCCCGGATATTGCCAAGGTGCGCGGCTATAACACCAGCTTCTATGACTACCTGTTTGTGATGATGATTACTTTGGTGACGATTGCTGCGGTGAAGATCGTGGGTGCTGTTTTGGTTGGTGCGTTATTATTGATTCCGGGTGCTACGGCGCGATTGTTGACTAAACGCATGGGGAGCTTTGTTTTGCTTTCTGCGTTGCTGGCAACCATTGCATGTTTAGTCGGAACGGTATTACCGATGGAACTTAAACTGCCTGTGCCGTCAGGCGCTTCAATAATCATCGTTTCTGCAACGTTTTTCCTAGCGGCAACGCTATACCGAATTATAAGAAAGGCATAACCATGACTCCTTTGATGAATCGTATTTCAAGCTCAGTAAAAACAGCGGCTCAAGTGGGTGTACTTGGTAGTGTGTTAATGGCTGGATCTGTGGTGTCACTGAACGCTAATGCAGAAGATATCTTAACGAGCACACCTGTGACTTATGCATTGGCAACAGAGCTAACCAAAGGCACTGACATTACCACTGAATACCTACCACCAAAACGTTACGGCATTGATCGCTTACCTAACTGGTTTGGCACTAAGGGTGAAAGCAAGGTGCTTAAGTCAGGAGAGAAGGCGACCGTTGCATTAACACTGTCATCTATTTGGCAAGCGGATCCTACATTTGTATACGCAAGGCAGGGTAACATCCGTTTGGTAGAGGTGGATGCGGCTCAAGCGATTACTCCACGAGCACAAGGTGTCGCTGCGTTGACGTTATCGAGTGGTGATGTGTCTAAGTATGCTTGGTTAAATCCAACCAACCTAACGCGCATGGCCGCCATCGTGGCTGACGACTTTAAGTTGTTGTGGCCAGCGCACGCAGAGACGATTGATAGCAACCTACAACGTGTGATGTTGGATGTGCGTGAACTGATTAACAAGCAACAAGCGGTATTATTGGATAACGACGTAGATTCAGTATTGTTACTTTCAGAAAGCTTGGAAGATTTTGCTTCTGGTAGCCAACTGTTTGTTGAAGCACGTATGTTCAAAGCTGAACTGGAATGGACAGAACAAGACAAGGCCAAACTCAAAGCGATGTTTTCTGAAGATGACGCGCTATGGTTAGTGACAGCGAAAAAGCCTACGACTTTGATTAAGTCGCTGGTGCCTAATGAGCGAATTCTTGTAGTTGACTCGGTAGACCGCTGGGGAAGAGCAGGGATTAATGCAAAAGTGCCGTTCGCACGTTGGGAAGTTAAACCATTCAAAGGTTAATTGAATAGCTAAGTCGCTAGGTTAATACGGTAGGATCAAAAAAGCAGCCCAAATAGAGGCTAATGCCGATCAGTTAAAGCCAAAGTGATCGGTTGAAGGATCCTTCCGAGCT
>NZ_JBGOOI010000047.1:0-36280 GCF_041439605.1 Vibrio sp. 1F169
AGAGAAGCTGCTTAATAAGCAAGCAAATGATGACAACTACCTTGAAAAACACCGCCACTGTCTGGTAGCCATTTCAAGAGTAAATAACGGTATGCTTCAGAGAGTTTCTCGTAAGTACCTTTGTGCAAGGCCTTGGCATATTTGCCACCCAAAATTGTCTTGCGATCGATACATCCATCCTATTTCGACATAGGTAGTGTCCTACACTGCGAGACTCAATGATTTTCCATTATTGCTAATTTGTCTGAAAGTTTAGATTCAAGACCGTTTTGCGAATGATAAGCCCAATACGATCAATCTCTATGATAAATGATCAGACGTTATTGGAAGTGCTCAAACTAAAATGTCCTCAGACAGGGATTGATAAAGTAATCGCGTTTCTGTCGGTGAGGTCACCTTCTATTATCGCAAAACAGACAGCTCAAGATTTATAAAATAATTGTTATGATATCTTATGTGAAATGTTAATGATTACTCCTCGTTTAATAGTTTCACTAAAGCTATTAGATGTAAGATTAAATAGGTAAACCACCTAACTGATTGAATCATTGACGGATCCTGTTGATTTTATGATGAGAGAAGGTGGAGCGAGTGAGTAGTCATGTCTCCGAGGTGATAGAAAACAAAGACAGTTTTGAACGCCTGTTTTCGAGCAAAATCCCGCGTCGCAAGTGGTTTGGTTGGAAAGGCATTGAACTGCGCTTGGTGTTGGCATTGGCTATGTTATCGATGACCACCATCTTCCTTTCGGTTGTTTCTAGCTTTACTTTTGACGATCTAAACCAACGCCTCGTTGAATTAAAAGAGAGTGAAATCCCCGCCTTAGATAACGCTGCACGCCTCAATGACATGGTGCGTGTGATTATCACGACCTCATCTCAGCTCAGTGACGCTGAATCGAATCTAGAACGTAAGCAGGCGATGCTTAAAATTGAAGAGGCCATTTCAGTGATGAATAGCGTTATGGTTCAGTTCTCTGATTATCACGCCTATTTTAAAGATCTTATCGCCCAAGTTAATAATAGTCTGAGCCTGTTGTATCAAAGTGAGATTGAGTCAGAACAACTCAATCAAGAACTTCGCAATTTACTTGAAGGCTTTTATCCTCTATTGCAACAAGCCAGTGATTCACTTGACAGTTTGCCTGGTTCAGCCAAAGACCAAATCCAATATACTCAGTTGAAATCTCTGCTTTATTACCAATTAGGCTTGGTAGAGAAGCTGTATAACGACTCAAGTTTTAATGAGCTCGATTACACCAGCTACCGTTTAGAGCAAGTTGGTGAAGAGTGGTGGAAACTTTGGGTCAGTGGTGATTTAAGACATGATTTTCCTGAATTAGATCATCAACTCACAGTGATCTATAACCTCGCCTCCAGTGATAGCAGCTTATATGGGATGAAAAACAAAGCGCTCGATCATCTTTACCAAGAGCAATATTTCCTGCAAAACAGCCGTGAACATTTGAATCAGTTAACCGTGCAGATCGAAAGCAACACCAGCAAGGTGAATAGCAATATTGACCAATCGATTCAGCAGGCGCAGCTGTCTTTACAATCGAACCAACAACTCTCTCTTTTTCTTTCTCTGTTTAGCGTGTTGGCTGCCGCTGCCATTTCGTGGTTCTACGTGCGTAAGAGTATTTTAGAAAGGCTTTTACAGCTCAAAGACAACATGTTCGCGATTTCTACCGGCCATTTAGATACCGAGGTTTCCATTCGTGGCAAAGACGAAGTAACACAAATGGCTAAGTACCTAAAGGTATTCCAGACCACGGCTAAAGTTGTTAAGCAAACCAATCGTAAATTAGAGGCGGAGGTAGAAGAACGTACCTTAGCCGAAGCTAAACTACGAGTGACTCAAGATGAGTTGATCCAAGCAGGAAAACTGGCTGCATTGGGGCAGCTCAGTGTTGGGATCACGCACGAGATCAATCAACCTCTGACCGCAGTAAACAGTCACGTTCGAAGTGCTCAATTATGGTTAGGCAAGCAAAGGCCTGACAGGGCAGAAGAGAACCTAAAAAAGATCGAGATTTTGTTAGACAAAGTGGCTGCGATTACTCGTCACCTAAAGGCCTTCTCACGTAAGAGTGATGGCAAAATTGATAACGTTGAATTGAATAAGGTGATTGGTGATGCGATTGACCTGTTTGAAACCCGACAGAGCGCTGTGTCGATTCAGTATTCGCCCCAAAGCAGCCAGATGGTTCGAGCTAACAACATTCGCTTAGAACAGGTACTGGTGAATTTGATCAGCAATGCTCTGGATGCGATTGAACACAGAGAGCAACCAGAGCTCAGCATCTCTACTCAAGATCATTCGAATACCATTCAGATTTTGGTGATGGACAACGGGTTAGGGATACCTGAAGAGGACATTCCGCACCTGTTTGATCCATTTTATACCCGCAAGACAACAGGCAAGGGGCTTGGACTCGGTTTGTCTATCGCATACAACATCATAAAAGACTTTGGCGGCTCGATTCACGTGGAATCAGTTGAACACCAAGGCACTACTTTTATCGTCACTCTACCAAAAGGCATAGCCTCATGACTGCAGAAAAACACATAGTTCTTATCGATGATGAAATCGATGTCGTTGAAGCCGTGAGTGAAATGTTGGAGCTAGAAGGTTTTAGCGTCACGACCTTTACCGACCCTAACCTTGGCCTTAAATCGCTCAAAGCAAACAGCCCGTCGGTTGTACTGTGTGACGTGCGCATGCCGAAAGTGGACGGTTTGACGTTGTTGAGCTCAATCCAACACCGTGCCCCAAATGTGCCCGTTTTATTGATGAGTGGTCATGGCGATATCCCAATGGCGATCGAAGCGATGAAGTTGGGCGCTTTTGACTTCCTAGAAAAACCGCTTAATTCGAGTGAGCTGGTGGAGAAGCTTGATTTGGCGATTGCCCAGTCTCAGCACAGTTGCCCATCAACCACGGATGGCGATGGGCAAGAGGGTTTACCGATTGAAACGGTGGTTATTGGCCAATCCAAAGCTATGGATACGATACGTAAGCAAGTGCTCGCACTGTCTCATACCGGTGTTGATACCATCATCAACGGCGAAACAGGAACGGGCAAAGAGGTGATTGCTCGCGCGTTGCATCAATTTAGCCGTCGTAAGGCGAAGCCCTTTGTCGCGATCAACTGTGGCGGCATGACAGAAAGCATTATCGAAAGTGAGTTGTTTGGCCATGAAGCGGGTTCGTTTACCAGTGCCAACAAGAAACGCATTGGCAAAATAGAACAAGCCAATGGCGGAACTCTGTTCCTTGATGAAATCGAAAGCATGCCAATTGCGGTGCAAATTAAACTGTTGCGCGTCATTCAAGAAAGAATGATTGAGCGCGTTGGTGGTAACGAGTTAATCCCGGTCGATATTGTGGTGGTAGCCGCCAGCAAAGCTGATCTCGCGAGCCTGAGTGAAACGGGGGAGTTCAGAGCCGATCTCTTCTATCGTCTTAATATTGCTAGCTTAAACCTTCCCGCATTGCGTCAACGCAAAGAAGACATTCAGGTGTTATTCCGCCATTTTGTGATTCAAGCGAGTCATAAATACAAGACGCGTCCGTCAACGATTTACCCTGAACAAATACAGCAGCTATGTCGACACGAATGGCCGGGTAACGTGCGTGAATTACGCAATGTCGCCGACCGATTTGTACTTGGTATTGTTGGTGATGGCTTCGATCTTCAATCACCAATTTGTGAAACGTCCGGAGAAGATTTTGCCTTTGAAAGACAGATGGAGCAGTACGAACGAAATGTTCTGACTGAGGCGCTTATTGAAAGCGCTGGCAACATTAACGAGGTATCAAGCAAGCTGAATTTACCGCGTAAAACCCTTTATCGAAAAATGAAGAAACACCAATTGGATAAAGAGAGCTTCAAGGCCTAGCTGGTTCATCCATTCGCTTAATAAAAGCACAAGACAACAATGACCCAATTAACTTTTAGTCGAATGGTTAACCGTTTCAAGTGATTGTAATAAAAGGGCTTTAACATTTGGCACAATGCGTGCAATCACTACGTTGTGGCATACGTTCACATGAGGTTATTCGGTGCTGAGTCAAAATATATATGACAGCTATCTATATATGACAGCTATCCAACACCGAATGATCGAATAAAGGAAGTTAGAAAAATAATTGCTTGTTGCAAGGAGATACAAACATGAAGCAAATACTGAAAGGTTCGATTGCTCTGATACTAGGCGTGAGCTCGATGACGGCATGGGCCGCAGCAGAATCAGCCGACTTAGGTCCTCGTCCCCTCTTTTTAGTGAACAATATGGATGAGAGCCCTTTGAAAACCAAGCTGTTGAGTTGCAGTGAAGGACCTTTTCACCGTAGTGATTTTTCTATTGGACATCGCGGAGCTGCGATGCAGTTTCCTGAGCACACCAAGGAATCCTACTTAGCCGCGATTCAAATGGGCGCGGGTGTCGTGGAATGTGATGTGACTTTCACTAAAGATAAGGCGTTGGTATGTCGTCACTCGCAAAGTGATCTACACACCACAACCGATGTTTTGGCACATCCCGATCTTGCTAAGAAGTGTTCGACACCGTTTACGCCAGCAAACCCTGCGACAGGCGAAGATGCGCAGGTTGAGTGTCGTACCTCTGATTTCACGTTGGCGGAGTTTAAGACTCTGAAAGGGAAAATGGATGGTGCGAATCCAAAAGCCACCACGGTCGAAGAGTACATGAATGGCACACCTGGTTGGAGAACCGATCTTTACAGCCAAAGTGGCACACTGATGACACACGCAGAAAGTGCGGCATTGTTTAAAGAGCACGGCGTGAAGGTGACTCCTGAGCTAAAATCGGCGGCGGTAGAAATGCCTTTCAATGGCTTTAGCCAAGAGATGTACGCGCAGAAGCTGGTGGATGAGCTGAAAGAGGCGGGTTTTGAGCCTTCAGAGACTTACCTACAGTCATTCAACTTAGATGATGTTAAGTACTGGGTTAATGAGACGCCTAAGTTCGGTAAGCAAGCCGTTTATCTTGACGACCGTGTCTATGAGCAAGCGGACTTTGTCGCGTCTGTTGAAAACATGAAGGAGCTACACGATGCGGGCGTGAATATCATCGCACCACCTCTGTTTGCTTTGGTTGAACTTGATAAGAACAACGAATTAGTGGCGTCTAACTACGCGAAACTGGCTAAGGATGCAGACCTCGACATTATCGCATGGACACTGGAACGTTCTGGCCCGCTAGCGCAAGGCGGTGGTTGGTATTACAAGAGCGTGAAAGATGGCATCAACAATGATGGCGATATGATGAAAATGCTTGATGTGTTGGCACAAGATGTTGGTGTGATGGGCGTATTCAGCGATTGGCCTGCAACGGTAACTTATTACGCTAACTGCATGGACAGCGACGCATAGGCGATTCTGAGAGCGCTGTTACGCCTGCTAATTATAGCGTTTGTATAGAGAGCGCTTAGCCAAAGAATAATAAGAGAAAAAGCAGTGAACCAAAGGGCCTTCGGGCTCTTTTTTACCACCGAAATTGGTGGGACATAAATGACCCAAATAGAGACTTCTCGGTTGGACAGTAATGACACAAAAGTAATTTGCCAATTTAGATTTTTCTTTAAGTGATTGAAATAAAATAAATTAAAAGGTGGCACAAAGGCTGCAATAGTGAAGGTGACTTTCAACAATAAGTAAAAGTAAGGTTTGAATATGAAAATCAGTGTTAAAGGACTGTTAATCGCTAGCTCATTACTACTTCCTTCAATGGCTATGGCAAGCGACTGCTCTAGCCGTGGTGTGTTAGACGATCGATACTGTGATGAAAACCAAGATTTGGTGGCCGATTCACCAAAGAACCCAGATGAGTGGAACGACCCAAGTACGCTTGTGTTTACTTATACGCCAGTAGAAGACCCTGCGTTGTACAAAGATGCGTTTGCGGATTTCCAAGCTCACCTAAGTAAAATCACGGGTAAGCGAGTGATTTACTACACAGTTCACTCGAACTCTGCGCAAGTAGAAGCGATGCGTTCTGGTCGACTGCACGTTGCTGGTTTCTCTACGGGTCCAACAGGCTACGCAGTTAACTTAGCAGGTTACGTTCCAATTGCGGTGAAGGGCGATGAGTCTGGCTTCCAAGGCTACAACCTAATCACGATTGTTCGTAAAGACAGCGGCATTAACAAAATGGCTGATCTGAAAGGCAAAAAGGTTGCACACACTTCTGCATCTTCCAACTCTGGCAACCTAGCTCCACGTGCGTTATTTCCAGCGAAAGGCCTAGTGCCAGATGAAGATTACAAAGTGCTTTACTCAGGTAAGCATGACCAATCGATTCTAGGCGTCTTCAATGGAGATTATGACGCAGCACCTGTGGCATCGGACGTGTACGATCGTATGGTAGCAGCAGGTCGTGTTGACGATTCTGAACTGAAGATCATCTACCGTAGCCCACGCTTCCCAACGTCTGCGTTTGGCTATGCTTACAACCTAAAACCAGAACTGGTTGAGAAGATCAACGAAGCTTTCTTTAGCTACCGCTTTACACCAGAAATGAGCGCATCGTTTAAAGGTGCCGACCGTTTCTCGCCAATCAGCTACAAAGAAGAGTGGGATGTGATTCGTGATATCGCTCATGCGACAGGTACGGCTTACACCAAAACTGGCTTGAAGAAATTGGCTGAAAAAGATGCGGCTAAACGAGCAAAGAAAAAAGCCGCTGAGCTAGCAAAACAAGCAAACAACGGCTAGTTCTTTTTTATTAGAAGACTAAGTTTTAGAAAGACTTAGTTCTTTAAAAACACCTACTTCAACTAAATATCTATGCCCTCGCGGGTAGGGCATAGATCATTCTAAAATTCGCACAAGGAAATGCAGTATGGCCGTAGCAAGCTATGAAGGAATAAAGATAAACAACCTTTTCCACGAATACGTGGCGGGCAAGCCAATCCTTAAAGGCATTAATATTGATATCGATGAGCCAGGTATCATCGCGATCATTGGTCCATCTGGTACCGGTAAAAGTACGCTTCTGCGCTGTATCAACCGACTCAACGATCCAAGCCAAGGTGAGATCATATTTGATGGCGCAGACCTGACTCAACTAAAAGGCCAAGCGCTACGTAAACAGCGTCGACATATCGGTATGGTGTTTCAAGAATATAACCTCGTGGAACGTTTAACGGTTATCGAGAACGTGTTGAGTGGCCGTTTGGGTTACATGACCGCTTGGAATGCATGGCGTCGTAACTACTCTGCGCAAGACCTCGCCAAAGCGTTCGAGTTACTTGAATTTGTTGGCCTGCAAGACTTTGCTAACCAACGTGCCGACAGCTTATCGGGCGGCCAAAGACAGCGTGTCGGTATCGCTCGCGCCGTTATGCAAGACCCATATATCTTATTGGCGGATGAACCGACGTCATCACTCGACCCGAAAACAGCGGTTGAGATCATGGAGTTGATGGAGACATTCGCAGAGCAGAAAAACATTCCCGTGTTGGTTAACATCCACGATGTGAACTTAGCCAAGCGTTATGCCAAGCGCATCATCGGCATGTGTAACGGTAAAGTTCATTATGACGGTAGCCCTGAAGGGATCTCAGAAGAAGATCTAAAAATCATTTATGGGGGTGAGTCATGGCTGGATTAAACCCAAGCTCGTCGCCAAGTATTCCATCAAGCGCATCGCCAGCGAAGCATGAAAACCCGTTCAAAACTTCATGGACTAACCGAGCCATTATCGCTGCGATAGTTGCTTATCTGTTTTACAGTTTCTCGACGTTAGGGCTGACCTTTGATCGTTTGATCATCGGCTTTGGTGAAAGTGAGCGGTTACTATCAAGAATGTTTCCGCCTGATTTTTCGCGTACTAGCTTACTGCTGAGTGGATTAGCGGAAAGCTTACAGATAGCGATCATTTCGAGTTTCTTCGGCATCATCATTTCACTGTTCCTTGGCTTACTTGCCGCAAGAAACATGATGCCTTCGATTGTATCGACACCTATTCGTGGCTTCATCGCACTGTGTCGTTCTTTCCACCCAGTGATCATCGCAATTCTATTCGTGAAAGCGGTCGGCTTTGGTGCCCTTGCGGGGATCCTGACTTTGGTATTCGCATCGATTGGTTTTATTGCCAAGCTTTTCGCTGAAGCCATTGAAGAGATCTCTTTTAAACCGGTTGAAGCGATTAAAGCAACGGGGGCGAGCTTTGTCAGCGTCATTCTGTACGCGGTTATGCCACAGGTATTTACTCGTTTCATTGGCTTTGCTAGCTACCAATTGGACTCAAACTTACGTAACTCAACCATGGTTGGCATTGTGGGTGCGGGTGGTCTTGGCGGTACGCTTTTCTCAGCATTCCAACGTTTTGATTACGACTTTGTCGCCGCTATTTTGATCACCATTATCGCATTGATTCTTGTGGGTGAATTTCTTTCCAACATTGTTAGGAGAATCTTCTAATGACAACTGCATCTATCGATAAAGAGTGGCAGCGCTTTACACCAAACGAACGCGTGGCTCGATTTGCCGTTTACCTTAGCTTAGTGTGTGCGATTGTTTGGTCTTGGCAAACCGTTGAAGTAATTCCTGAGTTCCTATACGACGCGCCAGCCCAGTTTGCCGACATGTTCGAGCGTATGGTGCCAATGGATTACGCGTTCTATCCTGAGTCGATTCACGCAGCGATGATTGAGACACTGCACATCGCGACGTTAGGTACCTTGTTTACCTTGGTATTTGCTATCCCTTTGGCGCTGATGAACGCGCCGAATATCACACCTAATAAAGCGCTGAACTGGGTGGCTCAATTCTTTCTGGTGTCTTCACGCTCTGTGAACTCATTGGTTTGGGCTTTGTTGTTTATCGCACTATTTGGCCCCGGTGTTCTCGCAGGCATTATGGCAATTGCTATTCGCAGTATCGGCTTTGTAGGGAAGCTGTTAGCGGAAGCGATTGCTGAAGTGAACATGGGGCCTATCGAAGCTCTGCGTGCAACCGGCGCTTCTTGGATGAGTATCTTGCTTAAAGGGTATTGGCCACAAGTGATGCCCGCATTCTATTCCATCGTATTGTTCCGTTGGGACATCAATGTGCGTGAATCTGCGGTATTGGGGTTAGTAGGCGCTGGTGGTATTGGCGTGGTGCTAAACGATGCGCAGAACCTTTTTGAGTGGCAAAAAGTTTCGATGGTATTAGTGAGTATCTTCGCAGTGGTTATCGTTGCAGAAGCAGTGGTGATCCACATCCGTAACAAACTCATATAAACATATGGTGCAATGCAGCGTGTTTTGTGTGATGTGTCAAAGTTAAGAGCTTATCTAGCATTTTGAAGCTCAAACGACCCTAGGTACTTCGGTCTACCTAGCGGTCGTTTTTTTATGTCTATTGAGTGACCTAAGACCTTGTTAGAAGTAGAAGGGCGTGACTCGTTTTAAGTGTCTAGCTTTTAACTGCCAGCAGCGCATCCACAAATTCTGCAAACCCATAGCCACCCGGCTGCGACATCACCTTACTTGGATGATGATCTAACTTATCCCAATAATGCTGAATGTTTGCCACGCCAACGGTGAGTGGTAGTGATTCGAACATCTGTTGATCATTCATTGAATCGCCGACATAACACGCTTGCTTGTGGGTTTGTTCAAGCGATAGGCCTTTATTAGCCAGAAAACGATGTACTGAGTTTTTCTTTGAGTGCTCGCCATACCAAGCATTGATATGAATCGAACTTGCCGTCGCGTGTGCGCCTAAAGCGTGTATTCTTTTAAGTACCACTTGCACTACTTCAGGGTCAACAGGTTCACGGTTTTGGCCGATATCAATCGCGACCTCACACAAGCGGTAAGATTGATCCAAAGTTAGCGAGAGGTCGGGGTAACTCAACAAGATCGCTTCAACTTGTTGTTTTAGCTTGGTTTGGCTCTGGCGCACTTGCTCTAGTGGTGTTTCCGATGAAAGCTGTAATGCACCATCTTGTTTCTCTAATAAGAAGGCGCCGTTCTCTCCAAGCACAGCATCGACAGGCCATAGTTGTGCAATATGATCACACCAACCCGCACAAGCGCCAGTCACCGCGACCACTTTGATTCCATTGTCTCTTAGCTTTTGTAACGCAATCAAGGTTTCAGGAGGGAGTGAGCCTTGCCAAGTGAGCGTGTCATCGACGTCGGTTAATACCCATTCGATGTGCTTCCAGTTATTGCCTAGTTGGTGTTCCATCCTCAAACTCACTTATTCGGGTTTATTGTGTTGCGTGGAGTGCTTAGTTCGTCGTTAAACGTCTTTCTCTCAGTCTGACTAAGTGACGTTAATTAACGCTTAACCGTGTTTAGAAAACACAATGTTTAGCAAAATCACCGGCTTCATTGGCAGTCCAGTCGCCTTTCGGTTTCTCTTTCATATCAGTACACCAAGCTTCACTGCCCACTTCTGTACAGGCCATAAGTTGAGTCGCGAGAAATAGAATTAATGCAATTTTTTTCATAATAAACATTCCTTTGTTGTTTAAATTCTTGCTTATAACTGTATCAAATACTACTAAGGATTGTTATAGCAGTCAGTGACATAAGTTGGTCAAAACGATCTAGGATTGGGCTGTGTTTTAAGGTTGGAAGCGAACGCGTGTTAGACAGTCGTGACAGTCAAATCAAAGCAATAGGTTGATTGATAAATTGATTGAGGTGTAGATCGAAAAAGCCAGCAACGCATGCTGGCTTTGAAATTCTTGTGCGCTTCTATTTGTTAGTGCGCTTTAACTACTTATCGAGTTATACCAGTTTCATCTCTTGGATGATGTCCGAAGCGATTTCTGGCTTCGTGCTCGTTGGTTTCTCGTGTAAGTCTGATTTCAATTGTCCCTTACGGTTACTTAGGCCTGCTTCAAGTTTCTTGAGTGCTGAAGCGATAGCTGGATACATAACGTCATCTGTAGCTTTTGCGTTTACACGTACACCTTCGTAGTTGGTGAACACTTCAACCTGGTGTTGACCATGTTCTTTTGTGATGATGATGTCGCAGCTGATCAGTGATGGGAAATGGTTAGATATCTTCTCGAATTTACCTTCGATGTCTTTGCGTGACTCGTCGTTAATTGATACATGATGTGTTTGAACATTTATTTTCATAAATCATACCTTTCCAATGACTGTGTCATTTAAACGTAGCAAACATCGGTTAGTTTAACCAACTGCGAAATAGCACATGTGTGATTCACTTCAGTGTTATCAAATAATCTCCCTTTACTCCCTTGAAAGTCCGAAGAACTGATCGCATATTATGTTTCGTGTTTTCAATACATGTTCAAAAATACCTCACTCGCGAAGCATTCCTCTAATCTACCTTGCCAGCCTAGGTTTTATCGCCTTAACCAAACGTCAGCTCAAATACTTATTCTAGTTTAAGTTTTATAAATCATTGCTAGTTTGATGCCGATATTGCTTTCTTATTAAATCACTGCAGTTGATATAAAAAGTATGGTTTATATAAAAAAGCAAAGCTCCGTGAATGCGACTATTGAATAAGGCAACTCTTGGTTGCCTTTATAGCGCCATCTGGTTTTAGCAATAGCTATTCTTCAAATTGGTAAGAAGAGGGCACCACAATGACGCCTTGTTTCGATATGTGAAAGCGTTTAGCGTCGGCAAGGTTATCAATACCGATTTGGGTGCCATCTGGCACTTTGACGTTCTTATCTATGATGCAGTTTTGTATGTGGCAATTTTTCCCAATCTCAACATCTTCAAACAGAATACTATCAATCACAATCGCGGCATTACTGACTTTCACTTTCGGGAAGAAGATAGAGTTTTGCGCAGAGCCGCCTTCGATCACTACGCCATTCGCTATCATTGAGTTGATGAATATTCCTTGGTTTCCTTCTACAGAAGCAATGGTGCGTGCAGGTGGCAGTTGCGGCTCGTAGGTGCGAATTGCCCAATCTGGTTGGTATAAATCGATAGGTGAGGCTGGCTTTAACAGATCCATATTAGACTGGTAGTAAGAGTCGATGGTACCCACATCTCTCCAGTACGCATCTTGGGTCACTCGGCCTTCTTCGTCGCCAAACTTATACGCGTAAACACTGTTGTTGCCGACCAATTTAGGAATAATGTCTTTACCGAAATCATGGCTTGAATTCGGATCTTCGGCATCCGTCAGTAGCGCTTGTGTTAATACCTCTTTATCAAAGACGTAAATACCCATTGAAGCCATGCTTCGAGTCGGCCTACCGGGGACACATGCAGGGTAGCGTGGCTTTTCGGTAAAGTTATTGATCTCTAGAGATTCATCTATCTCCATCACACCAAATTCTTTGGCTTCATCAATCGAAACCTCCATGCACGCTACGGTTAGATCGGCCTCGTTCTTTTTATGTTGCTTGAGCATTGGCGCGTAATCCATGCGATAGATATGGTCGCCTGATAACACCACTACATGCTTAGCTTCGCTACGAGAAAGCAGATACAAGTTTTGATAAATCGCATCGGCAGTACCGCTATACCAACTATCACCTGTACGCATTTGTGGGGGGACATTGGTGATGTATTCGCCGAGCTCGGGGTTAAGCACCGACCAACCATCTCTTAAATGTTTTTGTAAAGAGTGAGACTTGTACTGAGTCAGCACCAAAATTTGGCGCAGCCCAGAGTGTAAGCAGTTCGCGAGCGTGAAATCGATGATCCGATATTTACCGCCAAAAGGTACCGCAGGTTTTGCACGGTTATCGGTAAGGGGAGAAAGCCGAGAGCCAACACCGCCGGCCAGAACGATTGTAAGAGTGTCTTGCATGGTCAGAACCTCAATGTATTTATGATTATGAACATAGACTTGCAAGCGCTGAGCCAAATGTAACTCATTGAATATTAAACGAGATGAGAATGAATTCTGCGAGATTGCACCAAGTTGATGCGTACGAGGTGTTGGCTTGCTCTATTTTGATCCAAATAGATCCGGGCAAGGTGAATGGGTTAAATTAACGAAATGACGCACGGGAAAGTTGCATTACAAAACTGTCAATAAAATGAAGCAATAAAGTGATCAAGTAGATGCAAATTTACATAAGTTCTCACAAGTTTTCACAAATTGATTTCCATCAATAAAGTAGGGTTATTATATGCTACCTTGCACGCAAAATAAGAAATGATTACTCATTCACCAATAACGATTAAGCCCTCAAAAGGAAATTATAATGAAAAAAACAGTATGTGGTATTGCGGTTATTGCGGCTCTTATGTCAACTAGTGCTTTTGCTCATAAAGAGGGTGATTTCATCATCCGTGCTGGTGCCGCAATAGTGTCTCCTAACGATAGCAGTGGAGATGTTTTGGAGACATCGGGTTCAAAATTTGGTGTGGATTCAAATACCCAACTTGGATTGACATTTGGCTACATGTTTACAGACAACATCAGTCTCGAGATTCTTGCAGCGACGCCGTTCTCCCATACAATTTCTACAAACCATGGTGGTTTAGGTGATATCGCCGAGACAAAACATTTACCACCAACGTTGATGGTTCAGTACTACTTCGGCGAAGCAAACAGCAAGTTCCGTCCTTACGTAGGTGCTGGTATTAACTACACCGTATTCTTTGACGAAGAGCTTAATGGTGCAGCTAAAGATGCTGGTTTAAGTGACTTGTCTCTTGATGATTCGTGGGGACTGGCTGCGAATGTTGGTATGGATTACATGATCAACGACGACTGGTTTTTAAACGCATCCGTCTGGTACGCAGACATCGATACTACAGCCAAGTACAAGGCTGGTGGGAAACAGTACTCAACAGACGTTGATATTGATCCATGGGTATTCATGATCGGTGGTGGTTACAACTTCTAATCAACATCTTTAGTTTGTTAAAAGCGCTCAAGCTCCAGCCAGCTTGGGCGCTTTTTTATTGATAAGTGATCAATTTAACACTTGCTTCACAATTGCATAGTATTTAATTGCACAATATTCGATCGCATGTAATGTTTGAACGGCTCAAAAAACGAACAGAAAATAAAGCCTGTAGTTAGGTGTATATCTAATTACGGTTAATAATCAAGGAGATGATTGTGCTTAAACGTAACTTATTAGTAGCTTTACTCGCGATTCTGCCTACGATGGCAAGTGCAGAAAACTATTCAATCGGTACAGGCGGTCAAAGTGGTATCTATTACCCATTTGGTGGCGCATTAGCTAAAGTCTGGTCTGAAAACGTACCGGATGTGAATGCAAAAGCAGAAGTGACAGCAGCGTCAGTCGAGAACACCATCAAGGTTGTACGTGGCGATATGATCGCCGGGATTGCAATGGGTAACGTGGTTCTGGATGCCTACAATGGCGAAGGTAAATTTCCTAAGAAAATGCCAGTGAAAACGCTGTTTGCTCTATATCCAAATCTAGTTCATACCATCACTCTTAAAAACTCTGGTATTGATTCATTATCGCAACTCAAAGGTAAACGTGTTTCCCTTGGGGCCCCTGCTAGTGGTACGGCAGTAACATCTGCAGCACTACTTGAGTCGATGGGTATTGATGTGAAAAAAGATATTGATGCGGTTTACCTTAATTACTCAGAAACCACTAATGCTTTGGCGAATGGTCAAATCGATGTGGGTTTCATTGTTGGTGGTCAAGGTGTTGGCGCGGTAACACAGATTGCGTTAACTCACGACGTTAAGGTGATTTCTATCTCTGAAGAAGAGAGTGCTAACTTCATGAGACAATATCCAGCCTACAGTGCTTACGACATTCCAGCAGGTGTTTACAATAAGGTTGATCCAGTATCGACACTTAGTGTGTGGAACGTATTGGTGGTTAATGCCAACATGAGTGATGACATGGCTTACAATCTGACTAAAGCCGCTTTTGAGAACATCGGTGATATTCGTAAAGTCGTGAAAATGGCTGAAATGACCACACCAGAGAATGCTTCTCGACTGCAAGGCGTACCGATTCATGCTGGTGCTCAGAAGTACCTAGATTCGGTAAGCAAGTAACATCTCTACCTCAGGGCAAGTGAAATCTCACTTGCCCTTTTTATCAATTCGTTCTTATCCAGCAGGCATTAATATGGATATTACCCCTGATAATCAAAATGCGTCACCCCAACTATTACCCTATGAAAAACTCGTGAAAACAATGGGTTATTTGACTTTAGTTGTTGCAGTAGCACTGTCGGCTTTTCAGATATGGCAAGGCGTGAGTTCAACGATCTCGGCAACCTATTTTAGACCCATCCACTTGTGTTGGGTATTGGTATTGATCTTCCTTCACTTTCCATTGCTCTCTAACCGAAAGAACAAGCTCTTTATTGTGGGCAAGCTGATCGATGTGATCTTGTGTGCCGTGGTGGTGTTTGCTGGCTACCGTTTATGGATATTCGATTATAACGATATCAATCATCTGTTTTATGGCCTTCAATTTGCTGACATGTTTGCTGGTAGTGCTTTGTTGGTACTGCTGCTAGAAGGATGCCGACGTACTGTTGGTTGGGTGATGGTGTTAATCGCAGTGTTGTTCCTTGCGTATAGCGCGTTCGGTGACATGCTGCCAAGTGGTTTTTCTATTAAGGCTTACACGCTACAAGAGCTGATTCAGTTCCAGATTTACTCCGCTAATGGTGTATTTGGTTCTGCGTTAGGGATCGCCGCGACAACGGTATTCATCTTTGTGTTGTTTGGTGCATTTCTAGAGGTGACCGGAGCCGGTAAATTCTTTATTGATCTCGCATTCTCAATCGCCGGTAAATACCGTGGCGGCCCTGCGAAAGCCGCGGTATTGGCATCGGCAGGTTTGGGTTCTATTTCTGGTTCTGCGATAGCGAATACGGTGACCACAGGCTCAATTACGATCCCTATGATGAAGAAGCTCGGTTATAAACCAGAGCAAGCCGCAGGTATTGAAGCTGCCGCCTCTACGGGTGGGCAAATTATGCCACCAATTATGGGGGCTGGTGCGTTCGTGATGGCGCAGTTTACTGGTGTGCCTTACAGCGAAATCATGATCGCATCGATTGCTCCTGCTATTTTATACTTTTTCTGTACTTTGCTTTACGTTCATCTAATGGCGTGCAAGTTGAACCTCAAAGCTGTAAGCAGAACAGAAGCCGTGGTTTCGGTGATGAAAGATGGCGCTCACCACCTGATTCCGTTGATCTTGATAACGGCACTCTTAATGATGGCTTACTCACCGTTGCTAGTTGGTGTTGCGGGTTGCAGTGCAATTCTACTAACCGCGGCGCTGCGTAAACACAGTCGAATCGGATTGAAGAAATTCATTGAAGGGATGAAAAATGGTGCACTGATGGCGTTGCCGATTTCTGCAGCGTGTGGTGCGGCGGGCATTATTGTTGGTGTGGTAGGGCAAACAGGAATCGGTTTGCAGTTTACTCAGTTTGTGATGGACTTCTCTGGTGGCTACATGCTTATTGCATTGGGCTTAATCAGTTTAGTGGCTTTAATTTTGGGTATGGGCTTACCTGTAACAGCGGCGTATATTGTGTTGGCGGTTATGGCTGTACCAATGCTAAGCGATTTTGGCTTACCATTGTTAACTGCTCACCTTATCGTATTTTGGCTGTCTCAAACCTCGAACGTAACGCCACCTATAGCCTTGGCTGCTTTTGCTGGGGCTGGTGTAGCGAATGCTAACCCAATGAAATCTTCGGTAGAAGCGTTCAAGTTGGCGGGTGGTCTGTTCATCATCCCAATTATGATGGCATACACAAGCCTTGTGAATCCTGACGACGGAATGCCAGCGTTGCTTTTGTCAATCGTCCAGACGCTGACTATTATTGTCGCGATAGCGATCGCAATTGAAGGGTATTTGATTCGTTCACTGAGCATGGTTGAGCGCTTAGCAGCATTACTTGCCATTCCACTATTGCTACTCAATCCATTCGGGCTAGGACCTTTGGGGATTGTAATTATTGTCGCACTGATTGTGATTCAATGGCGTGGTCGAGAGATCGCAAAACAAACCTAGTGTTTATCGAGTTCGGACAAAAGAAAAAAGGGACCTTTACTATGTATAGTAAAAGTCCCTTTCTCTATACATCAATTAAACAAAGACGTTACGTAAGTTAATCACTGAAACTTACGGTTGTTGCTTAGTTGGTGCTAGAGCAATCTCACGGATACATACATTCTGTGGTTGTTGGTAAGCGTACGATACCGCGCGAGCAATATCGTCAGCAGCCAATACGCCGCCCATGTCTTCTTTCCAAGAATCGTAACCGTCTTTGATCTCTTGAGATGTTGTGTGAGACAGAAGCTCAGTTTCTACAGCACCCGGTGCGATAGTGGTAACACGAACATTTGAAGCCGCAACTTCTTCACGAACGTTCTCAGAAATCGCGTGAACAGCGAACTTAGTACCACAGTAAGCTGCGTGGCTTGGGAATGTTTTCTTACCCGCGATTGAGCTGATGTTGATGATAGTACCTGTATTGCGTTCCATCATAGGAGCAAGTACAGATTGCATGCCGTTTAGAAGGCCAATCACGTTCACGTCGAACATTGTCTTCCACTCTTGAGCGTCTTGAGTATCGATTTGACCAAGAAGCATTGCACCAGCGTTGTTGACAAGCGCGTCTACAGGGCCAAATTTCGCTTCACCTTGTGCGATTGCTGCATCAAAAGACGCTTTGTCTGTTACGTCTACTTTTACTGACAGTGAGTTTGGTAGGTTCAGCGCTTCAAGGCGGTCAACACGACGAGCTAAAAGTAGCAGAGGGTGACCTTCATCGCTTAGACGACGAGCGATTGCTTCACCAATACCAGAGCTTGCACCTGTAATTACGATTAGTTTTTTCATTTTATTTCCTCTGTACTTTAATTGCGTCGGTTGGCTACGACGTGTTGTTTAAGTGCATTCGAATCAAGTGCTTGTTGCCTTGCTTCGTTGCGATGGAAGTATATTAAGGAAAATAGCATTGTTGATATATAGCGCTTTACTTGAAACACTGTTGCTGTGGTGCAACAATAAAGGCGTCTATCTCATAACTTCATTAGTAAGCTGGTGACTATGCTCAATCAAATTAACCTGTCTGATATTCGCTCCTTCGTGCTTATCGCTCGTTTAGGTAATTTCACCAAAGCGGCAGAGGAGTTGGATGTGTCTCGTTCCCACGTATCACGCCAAGTGAGTAGCCTAGAAAAGCAGATGGGTGTAACACTGTTTATCCGCACCACTCGAACCTTGAGGCTGACGCACGCAGGGCAAGATCTGTACGCGAGATGTGAGCAAGCCCTCGATAACATAGACCAAGCTCTGATTGCTGCTGTGGACGATGTCGAAGAAGTACGTGGCGACATAAAAGTAAACTGTGTCGGTGGTTATCTTGGTGAAGTGATCATCGCGGATTTGGTGAATGAGTTTATGCAGCTCTACCCAGACATCAGCATCAGCCTTGATTTCAGCAGTAACCGAGTCGATTTGATTGAAGACGCCTTTGATATCGCTTTTCGTATGGGGAGCCTAGAAGACGCGGGCTTTATCGCAAGAAAGCTTTTGGACATAGAGATGGGAACGCTCGCAAGCCCTGAGTATTTCGCTCGCAAAGGGAAGCCAAATCACCCTAAAGATCTGATCCATCATGATTGCTTAACTGGCTCAGTGCGCAAGTGGAGTTTTCAAGCTTTGGATGACACCAAGAAAATGGTCGATGTGCATGTGACGGGCAGGCTGCAATGTAAGAATGGACGAGTGTTGGTACAGGGCGCCAAGTCGGGCAATGGGATTATTCGTGTTCCAACCATCTATTGCTTGCAAGAACTCAACGACGGGCAACTGCTGCAAGTGTTTGATGAGTGGATAGTACCTAAAGTGGACTTTTCAGCGATCTACCATCGAGACCGCTATCAACCAAGTCGAATTCGAACCTTCATTGATTTTGTGAAAGGCCGTTTTGATCAAATGCCAGTCAGCTAAATAGTGCGTGCTGACCATTATTTGGAATAGAGCAGATTCGCGTGGGCTTACATCTCGTCGATTTCGTTTTGTAGGTTTTCCAGCTGGTCTAGAATCAACAAGAACTTCTCACCGAACGGTGTCACTTGGTACTCAACTCTTGGTGGCAGTTCGTTGAACATTTGCTTATCTAAAATCCCGAATTCTACATTTCGCTTCAAACATTCATTCAATACCTTGGTCGATAATCCTTCTACTGACCGCACCATTTCACCGGGGCGATTAATACCATTTGCCAGTAATTGGTAAACCGTTAGCGACCATTTACAGCCGTAGATGGTTTCGACCATGCGAGCTGAGCGCTCTGGTGTTGATTTTCTTGAAAAAAAGTTTTCCTGATTTTTCATAAAGATGTACCAATAAGTACCTACCTAACCGATTTGTACTTACTATTCATGGTGTTAGTTCAAAGCCTAAGATTACCACGTTCACATGACTTAGGAGATAACAAAATGAACTTCACTAAAAATGGTATTGCAGTCGTAATCGGTGGCACAAGTGGTATGGGCTTTGAAACAGCGAAGCAGTTAGTCGCTCAGAGCATCCATGTGTTGGTTGTCGGCAATAACCCAACTAAGTTAGATAAAGCGGTGTCAGAATTGCAATCGTTAGGTCACGCTTCAGGTTGGCAAGCTAACCTTTATGATGATGCGAGTGTAGCTAATCTCATTGCGCATCTAGAGTCGCTTGAAGAGGGTATTGGTTACCTTGTTAATGCGGCGGGCTACTTCAACCCTAAAGCGTTTATCGAGCATCAAGAATCTGATTACGAGCAATACATGCAGCTCAATAAAGCAACCTTCTTCATCACTCAAGCGATAAGTAAATTGATGATCAAGAACGGCGGTGGCAGTGTGGTTAACGTTGGCTCTATGTGGGGTAAGCAGGCAATCAAAGCGACGCCATCTTCTGCCTATTCAATGGCTAAAGCTGGCTTGCACGCATTAACACAGCACATGGCAATGGAACTGGCTGAACATAACATTCGTGTAAATGCGGTGTCTCCGGCTGTGGTTAAAACGCCGATTTACGAATCTTTCATTAAACCGGAAGAAGTGGATCAAGCGCTAGAGGGTTTCAATGTGTTCCACCCGATTGGTCGAGTCGGTTTGCCGAAAGATATCGCCAATAGCATCTCTTTCTTACTGTCAGACAGTGCTGATTGGGTAACGGGTGCAATCTGGGATGTTGATGGCGGTGTGATTGCTGGCCGCAATTAATTAGGATTCTTTTAGGTGGCTGTCGCGCAGGAAATAGCGGCGAGATGGCCTCCTTGATGAGTATTCGCGTAGAATAAAAGCTAGAAAGATAACAAGAATAATTAAAACGATAACAAGAGTAAGGTCGCCATTATGTTCAACATGGACTTTTCAAAGAGACTGGTTATAGAAACCGAGACATTAGATTGGATCGCGAGCCCTGCCAAAGGGGTATGGCGTAAGCCGCTTGAAAGAGAAGAGAAAGAATCAGGTCACACGACCAGTGTTGTGAAGTACGATCCTGAATCTTCGTTTTCTGAGCACCCGCATCCGCAAGGCGAAGAGATATTCGTATTAGAGGGTGTGTTCTCAGATGAAACTGGAGACTTCCCAGCGGGCACTTATATCCGTAATCCCCCGGGCAGTGCGCATTCTCCATCAAGCAAAGATGGCTGCACGATCTTGGTGAAGCTTAATCAGTTTGATGCGAGAGACTTAACTCAAGTTCGTATCAATACCCTAGAAACGGAATGGCTTCCGGGCATCGGTGGCTTACAAGTGATGCCGCTACATGTTTTTGAGCACGAAAATGTGGCCTTGGTGAAATGGCCCGTTGGTGAGCGCTTTCAGCCACACCGTCATTTTGGTGGTGAAGAGATCTTTGTGTTGTCAGGCACTTTTAAAGATGAACATGGCGTGTATCCAAAACACACTTGGATGCGTAGCCCTCATATGAGCGAGCATTTCCCTTATGTGGAAGAAGAGACGGTTATCCTAGTGAAAACGGGTCACTTGCCATTGGATTAAAGGAATGCTCAATATAAAGATGAGAAAGCCGCATTGTTGTGAACAAGCGGCTTTTTTAGTTTTTATATATGAATTGACTAGTAAGCGACACCAATACGTTGACGTGGGAACTTGCCAGCTTCGAGCTCATCAATCATCGCAATCGCGTAGTCGCTGACTGAAATTTTGCTGTTGCCATCTTCGTCGGTGAGCAGCTGATCACCACCTGTGCGGTAGGTTGATAGCTTATCGCCCGGGAAAATTTCTGCTGCAGGGCTAACAAACGTCCAGTTAACCTCGCTGTTCGATTGCTTGAACACTTCAAGAGCTTCACCCTGTGCTAGTGCTTCGTTTTTGTAATCTGCTGGGAAGTCAGGAACGGTCACTAACGGTACGTTTGGCGCCACTTCTAATGAACCTGCACCGCCAACCCAAAGCAGGCGCTCGATACCAATGCTTGGCAGTGTCTCAAGCAGCTTAGTCGCTGTGCTTTTTACGATGTCGTGATTACCCAAAGCACGTCCGCCAATCGAAGTGATTACTGCATCAACGCCGGATAGTGCGATTGCAAGGCTTGCTGCTTCATCTTGTAAATCAAATGAACGAACTTCAACATCGCTGATTTCTACACGGCTTGCATCTCTTACGACAGCAACCACGTCGTGACCACGAGATTGAGCTTCTTGAGCGATGTGACTACCAATCCAACCTGATGTGCCTAATACTGCAATTTTCATAATGTCTCTCCAATTATCTAATTTATTGAGTCTGTTTCTCGACAGCCATTGCAGTCTAATAGCTCACTAGATTGCGATAAATATCGTGAAATGATGTAGATTGTATCTATACAGTTATCTAATAGGCTTGGTTAAGTCGGTAAGGGAGAGTGTGATGGACAGGTTGACGGCGATGCGTAGCTTTGTTGAAGTCGCAAATTGCGCCAGTTTTACTCAAGCAGCAGAGCATTTGGACATGAGCCGTTTACAGGTTTCACGGCATGTTCAAGAGATCGAAGGGTGGTTAAAACAAAGGCTTCTGCACAGAACGACTCGTAAGGTCAGTTTGACGACAGCAGGGGAGATTGCGCTACAACGTTGCGAAAAAATACTCCATGAAACGGCGGAGCTAGAAGTCACTGCACTTAATCAAACCGATGCTCTTTCCGGAACCATTCGAATAGCAGCCCCAATTGGCTTGACTCAACATATGCTGTTGAGTGTGGTTGAACAGTTCACAGAGCTTCATCCCAGTATCACGGTAGAGCTATTTGCTTCTGACCATTTTGCTCAGCTGGTGGATGATAGAATCGATATTGCGCTGCGCTATACCGATCAACCTGACGATAGTTTGATTGCTCGAAAGCTAATGGAAATTGATTCGGTGGTGTGTGCCTCACAAGACTACCTAGACAAACACGGTGAACCTGAAACGGTTGAAGCGCTTAGACAACACAATTGTTTTCGTCATTTGAGTGTCTCTAAGTGGGATTTTGTTAAGGATAACCAACATTATTCGGTTGAGGTGTCGGGGACTATTAAGGCCAATGATGTTGGGGTGTTAGCTCGCGCCGCACAGCATGGCAAAGGGGTTGTTCGATTACCTTGTGATTTAGCGAATCCGTTGATTGCAGAAGGGAAGTTGAAACGAATTTTGGATGATTTTGTTTCACCGAGTAGCGTGCTTTGGGCGGTGTACTTGTCTCGCAGTTATCAGCTGCCTGTTGTTCGTCAGTTCATTGATTTTGCAGCAGAAGCTTGGTCTAGCGATATCAAATCTGGAGACGTTTAAGCTTACATCGCTCATAACTTGTCTCGTCCTAAAATAGAACCAAATAAATATATAAGCCCATAAATACAAAAATCCGATATCAAAGGTGATATCGGATTTGAACTCAATAATTCAGAGTTCCAGCACGCTCTCCTCTCACGAAGTCTTTACATGTAATGATGTACGGATAATCGGGTGTTTATCGCCTTATCGTTGATGCTAGGTAAAGGCTGATACAAGCTTTTGGTAATGTCTGATAATACTTGGTCGTAGACTTGCGATACCACAGTAGAGATATCACTGGTTAACTCGTACATGCTATCTGCTGGTTGGGTCGCTTCAGTGCTTGATGCGATCTCGGTAAGTGCATGCATCGCACGTGTACAAATGGGTGACCCACTGCTGATAGGGCAGATAATCGATAATTGGTTGAGTTTGCGGTGTGTCTGAGATGCGTAGAATTTGAATCTCGCATACTCCTCAGGCTTCTCCATATCCGCCTTTTCTATCCCAGGGATGGCCATTCTCAACTTGGTAAGGATCTCCATGCAATCCAAGATCTGTTGCCAGTTCATGTGGTACTCACGGCTCATGTCTTCTCGTTCAGACTGAATCAACCAAATGATCATCACTTCATCCATCAAGAACATGCTGTGACGAATCGTTTTTCCATGAATCGATTGATTACGTACTAAGCTACGGTTTTGCCAGTCATTGTGCATAGCGATGAGTTTGAGATGATAAATGCGATACATCGGACGGCTGTCAAACGACACATGAGATTGAAGCAATTCAGACACCTCAAGTATGTTGTCGTAAATCTTATTCACTTTTCGAATTGAGTCGCTCGTCAATTGATACGCCAGAGCATAATGCGTTGCCGCGCGATGTTTGCGTGATAGCAACAATAACTGTCTGAGTAGAACTAAGGTTTCAAACCGGTGTGATAGCGCTGTTTGTCTCTTCTTTGAGAAATGAAACAGCGCTGCAAGTACTAATAGGGATAAACCCACTGAAATAACGACCAACATATTCAACTCCTAATATCTGAATACCTACTTAGTGGTAGTTCACGATTTGTGCCAAAATTGATAAACATTATATTTCAACGACTTATGTTTTAAGCCCGCTTGTGGATGACCAATACTGGTGCATCACCTCACCATTCGAGTGAGTGCGATAGAAGAGGTTAGAGGTTTTTATAGTTTCTAGACTTTGCTATGGCTGAAGCACAAATAGCTACAATCTGGCTAACCTCTTATGCAAGGTTAGTCAGATTGGGTTACACAGAGATGTACATTCAGTGAGTAGATAGTGAAGGTATGACTAAAGATTTACGGCGAATGTACCACTGAGAAGACAGATAACCGCGAAGCTCGTTTAGGTCGATAGCCCAATAAGTCGATCGATCCAGAAATCAATAGCTAGATAAATCAATAGCGCGATAAGTCGATCACTTTATTGCATAGCTTACTCAGAGCCAGTTGATCATGGCTGATCAAAATTAGGCCGCAATTAGCTTCTTTCGATACTTCAACAATTAACCTTAGCGTTTGTGCTGCAGTGATAGGGTCTAATCGTGATGAGGGTTCATCTGCAATTAACAGTTTTGGGCTCATCATTAGCGCTCGTAAAATGGCGAACCTCTGTAATTCTCCTCCGGATACTTGGCTTGAAGGACGCTCAAGCAATGCAGAATCAAGGCTCAATCTATCTAGAAGTACGGGTATCTTGGAGCGATTTAGCTTGTGAAGCGCACATAAGTCATTAAGTAACGTTTTTAGTGTTGTGTGAGGAGAATGCGCACTGGGTGGATCTTGGTAAAGCTTAAGGCGTTGTCCTTTTTCGATTTTTTGAAGCCAGTCGATATTGCCGGAAAAGTCGTGATGCAACCCTAGTAAAGTATCGGCGAGAGAAGATTTCCCGCATCCGCTGTCACCATAAACTCCCAGTATTTCACCTTGTGATAATGAGAACGTGAGATCTGAAAAGAGTGTTCTTTGATCGCGGTAAATAGCTAAACTTTCAACTTCAAGCAATGGCTTCTGCCCGCTTTGTATACCAACCTCTGAGGGACTAGCGTGACTATTTGATTTATTTGAAGGTTGCGAGGAAGTTGGCTGATCAAGAGACCAATACTCAGGTTGCGCTTGTATTAGCGCTTTTGTGTAGGCCGCTTGTGGCTGATCTAAAATGGCTTTAGCGTCTCCCCTTTCAACAATTGCCCCTTCTTTCATTACAATGATGTCACCACCTAACATTTTAGCCAGCTTAATGTCGTGAGTGATGGTGAGCAGGCCACCGGGTTTGCCATTTTCAAGTTGTTGGCAGTGAGAAAGGAGAAGTTGCCCAACGTGATCACGTCGGCTTTCGTCTAAGCCTTTTGTGGGTTCATCGGCAATTAACAGTTTGCCTCCAGCTTGTGTCGCACATAAGTACGCAGCACGTTGCGCCATTCCGCCCGAGAGTTCAAATGGGTGTTTATCTCCATCTTTGCCCAGATCCATTTGTTGAAGTGCATGATGGGTGAGTGTGTCACTCTGGGAACGACCTTCGTTTAAAACCAGCTTATGAACTTCGCTTATCTGCGATCCTATAGTCCGAAGCGGATTGAGTGCTAACCAAGGTTCTTGAGGTAGCAAAGCTATTTCTTTGCCCCAAAACCGTTCTCGATTTAAAGGGTTAAGCTCATCAAACAAAGTAATGTCGCCCTCTGGTTTTAAGGCATCAGGTAATGTGCCGGCGATAGCTGCCGCGATTAGGCTTTTCCCCGCGCCTGTTTCTCCCAAAATGGTGAGCGGACGCTGAGGATATAAATCTAAACTTAAGCTCTGGACTAAGGTTTGAGTATCAGTATGAATCGACAGGTTTTCAATTTTTAACATTGCGTTCATGCTGTTACTCCCTTATCCGCTTGTTTACCTAGTTGCAGTTTTTCTTGTTTAGATCTTGGTTCATTATGCGCATGGTTTTTTGAGGATTGCGTGTGACGTTTTCCTTGAGCTAATAAATGAAAGCTTAATACCAGAAGAAAAACGGTCAGTACCGGTTGAATCAAAACCCAAGGGGCTTGGTGGTAGTAACGGAATAGTTCAACCATCATTAAGCCGAGCTCAGCTTCTGGCGGCTTGAGCCCAACATGCAGAAAGCCTAAAGACGCGAGTGCCAGTATTGAATTACCCGTACCAAAACAGAACAGGGTGAATAAATCATTTCGGCAATCAGGCCATAAGTGACGCTTGAATATATACCAGTGGTTGAACCCATAAAGCCGAGACGCTTCTACTGCAGGTGACTGAATGAGTGACAACGTTCGGTTGCGTGACACGCGGAAAAAATCCACCCACAGCATGAGCGATATGGCGATATATAGAATAAGGAATGATCCAGGAACCATTGCCGCAAAAAGTAAAACAAGAATTAAGCCGGGCATGGCGAGTATCATGTTCACGTTGAATGAAAAGATTTTATCCCACCATCCTTGTTTCCAGCCGGCTATTACTCCCATTGACGTCCCTAACAACGCAGCCGTGGTAATACTGATTAATGCCATGGAAAGTGAGGTGCTAATGGCGTGGCTTAATCTCGCTAGATTACTGCGTCCAAAATGGTCTCTGCCTAAAGGTTCTTCGACAGAAGGCGTTGTGAATGCAAGGTCTAAATTTTGCTTGGCAATATCACCTTGATAGACAGTCCGTTCTAGCATGACTACGCATAATAAGGCGGCTAAGATAATCAGACCTAACCATTGCGGCTTTGTTAAATTCATACGATCTTAACCTTCTTTTTTTCGGATTCTTCTTGTGGTCTATTAGGCGCGAATTTTGAAAATAAACCTGAAGTTTTATTCGCGCGTTGCCTTGGATCCAATTGGTAGTTAACAAGATCGACTAAGGTATTGATGACCACAAATAGAAGCCCCATTAGCAAAGCAGAACCTTGAATCATTGGTATATCTCTACGGAAAATCGCATGCGCTAACGCGTGACCAATACCCGGCCAAGAGAATAATGACTCGATCATAATGATCCCTTCAATTAACCCGGTTGCTTGAACACCAACAAAAGTAATAACAGGTAAAGCGATGTGTTTATGAGCGTGATGCTGAAAAGCTTGCGCCTCACTGAGTCCTTTTAAACGAGCGAATAAAAAGTGCGGTGCTGTGATGGCATCATGAGTGGCATTTCTTATAAGGCGACTAGACATTGCAGCCAGCGATAGTGCTAAGGCGAGGGCGGGCAGAACGATAAACTCGACTCGACCAAAGCCTGCCACAGGAAGCCAATTCAGCTGTAACGCAAAGATAATCACCAAGGCCAAACCAATAAGAAAGACTGGCTGAGCTCTTAGGATGATAGAACCTAATAGTGAGAAGTTGTCTGCAAAAGAGTCGGTCCGTTTTCCACAATAAATACCGATTGGGATGGCAATGAAAAGAGAAATGACAGTCGCGACGACGGCCAATAAAAGCGAGTGACCGAGCTGGTGGCTGATTTCATTAATCACAGGTGCACCGCTGATCAATGATGTTCCCAAATCAAAATGAAGAAGATCCCATAGCCATTCGAGGTATAGCTGCAAGCCCGAACGATCAAGCCCTAGCTCTTGGTAAACCGCTTGTGCCGCATCTGCATCCACATAATCGTACCCATAACGACCCGCTGCAATTCGAAAAGCAAAGTCGCCGGGTAACAAGCGCATTAAAATGAAAGTGAGTGTTCCGATACTCCAAGCCACAAAGCCGGCTTGGAGTACTCTTCGGATTAAGATATTAATCATTAATCGTCATCTCTGAGATACGATAGTTGATTTCAAATGGGTCAAATGAGAAGTGGTTAACACGTTCATTCACCGCGACTAATTGAGTGTAGAAAGTCACAGGAATCAGCGGCATTTCTTCCGCTAATATGGATGAAGCTTCTTGAGTCATTAGATTATATTGTTCTTGGTTTGGTTCAACCGATAGACGTTGAAGTAAGCTGCTGAACTCATCAGAAGACCAGTTCATTGGTCCCCAGTCACTGCCTTTATGGCTAGCAAAATCTCGCATCAGTAAGGCTAGGGGATCCGC
Source organism: Vibrio sp. 1F169 (assembly GCF_041439605.1). NCBI lineage: Bacteria > Pseudomonadati > Pseudomonadota > Gammaproteobacteria > Vibrionales > Vibrionaceae > Vibrio > Vibrio sp. 1F169. The sequence continues at coordinate 27,768 of NZ_JBGOOI010000047.1, forward strand.
CGTAGTGCCAAAATTACGCGCCACGAGCGCCATTTCTAATGTGCCGTCTTTGTGCTTTGATGGAATTGCACTTGAGTTATCGATAGAAACATTCACTTGAATGCCGACTTCTTTAAGCTGAGCTTGAATCGCGGTAGCTACGATAGGCAGCTCTGGTCTGTCTGAGTAGGTAGTTAAAGTAATATCGAATGCTTTGCCTTCTCGCGAAAGGAGACCTTCCTCATTTTCCTGCCAACCTTGCCCTGCAAGTAATGTTTTCGCTTGGTCGATATTGCGCTGAGTTTGCTCAAGGTTATTGATGTGCCATGCGCCAAGAGAAGGGGCAAACAGTTGATAGGCTTCAGAGCCTGGAACGCGGACAATTTGTTTTGAAATACCCGTTCGGTCCAAAGCTAGACTGATAGCTTGACGCACATCTGAATGATTCAAAAGTGGGTGTTCATTATTCAACTTAATTAGGATCGTTCTTGGGATGGACTCCATCACCAATTCAACATTCTTTGCTGACTCAAGCAGGTCGATACTGGCTGGGTCGAGTGTGTAAACCAGATCGGCTTGACCGGTTTGTGCTAACAAAGCACGGCTTTCAGAGCGATGACCTGCAAGGTAGTGAACATGTTCAATCGAGGCTTTTGTGCCCCAGTAGTCAGCATTTTTGACAACATGCGCTTTATGAGGAGCTTGTAACTCTTGGATTTTATAAGGACCTGTACCACTCAGTTGTGCAACATTTCCTTGTTGATCAAACGAACTTGGTGCTGCAATCGCTGCTGTGTAATGAGCTAACACTGCCAGCAATGGTCGATAAGGTTGAGATAGTTCTATCACTAGAAGGTTGTCTGAAGCTGATACCTCTTTGATAGGTACACGCTTTAATACGCCAGGTTTTTTTAAAGCGTGAGAAAGAGAAGTTTGAACAGCTTGCGCGGTAAGCGGGGAGCCATCGTGGAACACAACGTCTGGGCGCAATGTGAATTCCCAGCGTAAATTGTTTGCGTTAGTTGTCCATTCTTTCGCTAATAAAGGGGTGACGTTGCCTGACTTATCGATAGCAGTAAGCGCTTCAACGACTTGTAACCGTGTAAATAAATAGCCGTTTTTAGATAAATCTTGGTCGGTAAATTCAAAGGGGCCAGAAATGTTTAGCGTTGTTGGTTGTGTTTCTTTTGATGGTAAAAATATCCATATGAGTAGTGCACTGATGGAAAGTAACGCCAGTGCGGCAAGCTTTTTCATGCTTTTGTCCTAGTTATGAGTAATTATTTGCGATGTTATAACATAACAGTTGTGTATTGTTAATGATAATAGTTGCTAATTGGCTCGGTTTTTTATCGGACGTGAGTATGAAAAAAGCCCCACTTAAATCAGTGAGGCTCTAATTTTTGTATGCGGTTCTGATTCTAACAGGCTTTATTGGACGGTATCAGTCAGCTGTAAAAGCTGTTTGAGTGACAGTCACTATGCCCTGTTTAAAATAAGCTTGGCTCCATTGGTGAGCCTAGATCTGTTTAGGTCAATGCGCTTGAGTTAATATCGGGATACTAAGCACTAAGCATTAAGCACTAAGCACTAAGCATTAAGCATTAAGCATTAAGCATTAAGCATTAAATATTAAACATTAAGCCAGTTTTAGGTCGAACTCAGTGCGGTACATCACCATATCTTCAATGGTCAGTACAGGCATGTTGTGCATTTTACCGAAAGCAACGATCTCTGGCGCTTTTGCCATCGTGCCGTCTGGGTTGGTAACTTCACACAGTACACCTGCCGATTGAAGACCTGCCATTTGCATTAGATCCACAGTACCTTCTGTGTGACCGCGGCGAGCTAGTACACCACCTTTACGCGCACGCAGTGGGAATACGTGGCCAGGGCGAGCTAGGTCACTAGGCTTAGCCGTTGGGTTTGCTGCTGTCTTGATCGTTGTTACACGGTCAGCGGCAGAAACACCTGTTGTTACGCCGACTTTTGCTTCGATAGTGACGGTAAACGCAGTTTGGTTTGCGCTGTTGTTATCAACAACCATAGGTGGAAGTTCAAGTTGGTTCGCTTGCTCGTCTGTTAAGCATAAGCACACAATACCGCTGCATTCTCGGATCATAAGCGCCATTTGCGCATTAGTTAGGTGTTCTACTGAGTAGATGATGTCGCCTTCGTTCTCGCGATCTTCATCGTCAAGTAAAAGTACGCCACGACCTTCGCGTAGAGCTTGCAGTGCGTTTTCAACGCGAGTGATTGGTTCGCCAAATTCGGCAAGTAGTGAAGACTGATTCATGGTTAAACTCCTAAAATATCACCAGAATCAGGGCTGTATGAGGGATCTCAACCGAGCACAACAAAGCAGACTCATTACAAGTCGACTTGTACCAATCGTAGTAAACAACTGGTCATTCTAGCTGGTTAAAACCCTTGATAACGGCGTTAAAATTTTTGACTGTAGAATAACTACTTATCGAAAAATTTTGCCTTGTTCTCAAGCGTTTTTCCTGCGCTATCTCTGATCATTTATTTACTGTGATTGGTATTAGCTCATTATGGTTTTATCCAAAACGAAATGCACCCGTCTAAGTTGGAGGCATGAACCTAATAAATAGGTACACCTTTCCAACTTAAACGAGTGTGTTTTCATTCTCTCTCATCCGGACTATGACCGTCGGCTCTGGCATCTCACCAGATCTGCTGACCTCGACGAATCGAGCGCTCGCGGGCTTATCTTTAGATTTTGCTAAAAACATACCGCCGGTGGGGAATTTCGCCCCGCCCTGAGAATAAAAATTAATAATCTGTTTTGCTTTGAAAGCAGACCAGATGGTAATCCTTTCAATAGTGGATTTAAAGGACTGACAGCAAAGTTTTTCAGATTCCAGCCTTATAATCGGGTAAGTGTTCACTTTATCAGCAGAACGTGTCCGGCAGTCTTTAGTGGGATAATGCCTTTGTCTCAGCTGGTTTGAGTGGTCTTTGTTGCTCTATGAACATCAGTGTATGTCGAACATTATTGGTGCTGGCCTGGCCGTTCACTGAATCAATACTCAAGAGGTTCATCAATCGAACATTGTTAGACCATGACGGCTTAATGACCGTTTTGACATAAAATTGATATTGGCAGTGCTAAGCTGCGCTAGCATCCATCCACTTTATCCAAAAGATCTTAGTCATGACATCTCCGTTCTCTAACAAATCCAAAGGCTTATTACTGCTCGTTTTAAGTTTGTCTTCTCTCGTACCGTTTTTGATCTTTGGATCTAATTTTGACCTTGGGGCTGCGGTTTCGCCTTTCCAAGGCGCCTTCATAACGTTTGTGACTTACTCGGCGGGTAATCAAGGATTCTTGGTAACGCTAGCTGTTTTGTCTTTGGTATTGCTCACGATGAAATTTTCCAAAGCTAAGCTCGTCAGCCTTTGTCTGCAGCTCGGCTTGTTGTTGGTTCTCAGCTTTGCAGCAAAAACTTTCTTAAAGCACTCTACAGAAAGCCCGCGTCCTTATTCTGAGTATTTGGTGACGCAAGAAGTCGTTGACATGCCAGAGCTGTTTTACGAACTGCCATTGGTAGAAAAGAACGCAGCGATTGCATCTGTGAAAGATAAGGTGAGTGAGTGGCGAACGCGTCACTGGTTGGGTGAGACTGATTATTCTTTCCCATCTGGGCACATGATTTTCGTTGGCGTGTGTCTGGCGTTCTTTGGCGGCTTGTTCCTAGAAGCGAAACGTTTTTACTTAGTTGGCGGTTTGCTAGTTTGGGCTGGTGGCGTTGCTTATAGTCGTGTTTGGCTTGGTATGCACCGCCCTGAAGACTTAGCTGCGTCTATCGCCTTTGCCGGTTTGATCTACCTATTGGTGCCACTGATTCCGACGCAAAGAATAGAACCTTTGTTACCGATGTTTCTAAGAGGTAGCAAATGAGTAATAAACTTGCCTAGAAGAGCAATAGTGGGGCTTTTGAGAGAGAGGAATAAAAAACCGCCTTCGGAGAAGGCGGCTATTTTAAACGATGACTGCTATTGAAAAACCATAGACGATATTTGAAATCATAACCGCTACACACTACAAGTTTCATTTTAAATAACTGTTTTAGTATGAATTAACGCAGTTTAAACATACCAACCATTGATGCCAGTCGTTCGTTTACTTGGGAGATATTGTTGGTTTGCACCAAAGCTTGATCTCCATTTTTGTTGAGTTCATTTACAATGTCACTCAGAGCCACCATGTTACGACTAATTTCCTGAGTGACGCTGCTTTGCTCTTCTGCGGCCGTTGCAATTTGAATGCTTAGGTCATTGATACCCGTTACTTGTGACGTTAGCTCATTTAAGCTGCTGCCCACTTTCTCGGTGTTATTAAATGTTTCGTCACAAGTCCCTTTCGTCTTATTCATAGACTCTTCAACATTCTTGTTCACTGAAAGCAAACGAGTCAGCGCTTGTTCAATCTGTTGTGTACTCGCTTGTGTTCGACTCGCTAAGGCTCTCACTTCATCAGCTACTACTGCAAACCCACGACCTTGCTCGCCCGCTCGTGCGGCTTCAATCGCTGCATTTAACGCAAGGAGATTGGTCTGTTCAGCGATTTCACCAATCACTGTCAAAATATCACTGATCCCTTTAGTTTCTTGGCTCATGCTTTCTAGGTTCGATGATGTGTTCTCTATCTCAGAAACTAGTGCATTAACCTTCATTTGAGCATCACCGACAGCATTGAGTGATTGCTCCCCGATATCGGACGCGACTTTAGTTGATTGCGCCGTTTCACCTGCATTTTGGGCAACGGCGTCAGCTGTTGAACTCATTTCTTCAATGGCAGTGACAATTTGTTCAGTTTCTTGCACGTGCTGATTCAAAATGTGGTTATTTTCATCTGATTTATGTTCAAGTTGCTGCACATTTTCTTTCAGTTCAGACGATGCTGCGTCAATCTTTAGCATCAAGTCTTGTATATGCTCGATGAATTGGTTTACACCAGATGCGATTTGCCCTAAATCATCGTGTTTCTTTACTTCGAGTCTCTGAGTTAAATCACCATCACCATTTGATAGCCCTGTAATGGTTTCTTTCAACGCTAGGATGGGTTTGTAAAGAATATTGAGAATGAATAACGTGGCAACTACGCTGATCAATAGGTAGACAATCGTGATCATAATTGCTTGCTGCTGAGCGACTTCTAGCGCTGCGAATACGACGCTTTTGTCTAATCCAACAAGTAGGTACCACTCTTTATCACCATAGCTAACCGCATGGCTGAACATCACTTTCTCAACGCCGTTGATACTATAATTAACGATTGTGCTTTCTGAATTTTGTGCTTTTTTTGCAACGTCTTTCAAAGAAGCGTAATCCGTTAATTTAGTGCCCACCTTAACCACATTGGATGTGCTAGCCAGCACCGTCATGTCATTGGTCATCATCATCGAAATAGCACCGTTGAGGTCGATTTCAGAGACAGTGTCACTTAGAACATCGAGTGGAATGTCTGCCAATACCACACCGTTACCAACATCTTTACCAATGCTCACCATTAAGGTACCTGTTGTGGAGTCTGTATATGGGTCTGTATATACAAGGCTTCCTGAACGCTTACCTTCTTTGTACCAAGCTTTACTGCGAGGGTCGTAGCTTGATGGGCTTTTGTGATTATCCCAGCCCGGGTAATCGAATGAGGCATAAGCATCGCCATTGTCAAAACCTATCATTAAGTTCGCGACATCAGCACCTAATGAGCCCACGCGCATTCGCTCGGCGTGTCTATCTTGATAATTATGTTGACGATAATCAGCAGCTACTTTTGCTACTGCTTGTGTTTTTGCTTCTAGGTAAGTCTCAACCTTATTCCCTTCAATGCGAATACGGTCTTGTGTGCTCTGATAAATATTCTCAGTCAGTGCTTCCTTATTGCTCTGATATGAAAAATAGTTGGCTGAGCCTACACTTATTGCAATTATTGCTGATACGGCGACTAAAAGAACTTGCTTAAACCCAAGTTGTTTCATTTGAAAGTCCTTAATACTGAATGTGTTCATTTTCCTGCTTAATGAATATGCAGTATATAGACGTATTATGAATAGGACTACGCTACCAATTGAACATTCAGCCTGATTTGAACAGTCTCAGCTCTGTATACAAAAAGCTCATGAAAAAATGGTTTATGCAGTAATGGTTCATTGATGGTTCATTGATGGTGAATGAGAGGGAATCGTTACCGCCAGATAGAGATGTTTACGACAGTGTGGTACTGACTTTAAAGCTTAAATAAGGCGCCGCATTAGGGTATTTGAGCATAATGGATAACGTCACTAGTCAGTCATATGAGCTTGCTTATCGAGATGAGTGAGCTGTCATCAAAATAGTTACAAAACGTAAGCAACCTTCAGTACTTACGTTATCTCTATACTAACCAGCTAAGCCTTGCCAAATGGCAGTAAAGCCACTGATAGAACATAACAGTAAAGAACCAATACGTATCTTCTCTTTAGGAATGCTTTGCGTGGTCATTAACGCCACTTTGTAACCCAACCAAGCAGCAGGCAGCAAAGGTATGGTGATGATCAAATGGTGCATAGTGAAGAAGCCAATTGGGATCTGAACAATCAACGAAATGATTGAACTAAAGACAAAAAAGGCAGACAAGTTGCCACGAAGTTGATTGGCATCTTGGTGCTGTAGCAGTAGCGCCATCGGCGGGCCACCAATACCTGAACTGGTGCCAAAGAATCCTGAGAAAAATCCCGCGATGCCCATTTTGGCAGGCGTCGGCTCTAACCTAAACGGAAGCAAGCTGACAATCACTGCAAATACCACTAATAAACCTAACCAAAGTGACAACACGCTCGTTGAAACCATCACCAACAAGGCACCGCCTGCTAGTGAGCCTGGAATGCGTCCTAGTAATGCGATTTTTAATCCGCCAATAGAAATGTTTGCACGGTGTTTAAAGGCGTTGAATAAAGAGATGAACAGGCCAACTAAACAGATAGGCGCAGGTACATAGTCTGGTGAAACCAAAAACAGCAGTGGGGCAGCCACAATGGCCAAACCAAAGCCGATTGCGGTTTGCACAAATGAGCCTGCAAAAATGAGTGCCATTGCGATAAGGGCGGTCTGATCTAGGTATTCCATAAGCCTGCGGATTAGTTTTAAAGGAGCAAGTGAATACTATAAATTAAAACGAAAAGAATAGTCTTATTATTCAGTGAGGTTTATGCAAGTTTCGCTAGTTATAATTTCGATTACAACGGCCAATAAAAAAGAGAGCGAATATCTCAGGATGTGCTCCTTTCAATATCCACTCTCTTATTGGATTGCTTATCGATTTTTGCTGTTGGGGGAGTCAGCGTTAAACGCTAAGCCATTGCCAATTTCAGTCGCTCAATCGGCTTGTCATTGATAGGCAAATGGATCAGTGCTGCTGCAAATGCCAGTACCACCGTTGACCACCAGATTGGCTCGTAAGAACCGTAGTAATCGTAAATACGACCACCAACCCAAGCGCCTAAGAAGCTACCCACTTGGTGAGTAAAGAATACCAAGCCGTACAACGTCGACAGGTAACGAGCACCGAAGATCTGACGAACTAAACCAGACGTTAGCGGAACCGTACCCAACCAACAGAAACCAATCGCCGCACCGAAGATAGCTGCGGTTGACTCAGTCACTGGCAAAGTCACAAACGCACCAATAACTACAGTACGCACTAAGTACAGTGCCGACATTACATGACGTTTGCTGAACTTATCGCCCATCACACCCCAGAAGTAAGACCCGAAGATGTTGAAGATACCTACATAAGCCAGTGCCATTGCTGCGCTGCTTGCTGGTAGGTTTTTGTCGGCTAAGTAACTTGGTAAGTGCGTCGCAATGAACATCACGTGGAAACCACACACGAAGAAGCCCGCATGAATCAACCAATAACTTTTGTTCGAAAATGCTTCAGACAGTGCTTCTTTCAGTGTCTGGGTGTCTTCTACTTGTTTATTGGTTGCTGACTTCGGTGCTCGCATAAACAGTGCAAATGAGATCATCAAACAACAAAGCACGCCAAAGACTTGCATCGCACTTTGCCAATCAAATTCGTTCAACATGTATTGCGCGCCCGGAATTACCGCGAACATACCAAATGAACCTGCTGCTGTGGTTAAACCAAATGCCTTCGCTGCGTGCTCTGCAGGTACTACTTTTGCTACCGCGCCCAACACGATCACATAGCTCGTCGCACTCAATCCAAGGCCAACTAATGCGCCTAGTGAAACGTAAAGCATGCTTGATTCGGTAGACATTGAGGTAAGAAGTAAACCCAAACCGTAAGCACATGCGCCAGCAATAATGATGCGTCTTGCTCCCCATTTGTCAGCGGCCATGCCCACAAAAGGCTGGAACACACCGAACAGCAGGTTTTGTAGAGCAATGGCGAAGCTGAAAAACTCGCGGCCGGTGCCGAAATGCTCTGAAATTGGCATCATGAAAAGGCTTTGTTGCGTAATTAAATTTAAAGATAGAACAACCCCGTTTCGCGTATTTCT
>NZ_JBGOOI010000048.1:0-7503 GCF_041439605.1 Vibrio sp. 1F169
ACTTACTACCGTTTTTGTTTTGAGTTCCCGCTAATCCGCGATGAACCTTTTTTTATCCATAAGTGCAATATTTTTTGAGATAGCTACAATTTCTGTTGAGAAAGATAAACTTGGTCATGTACTCTATCCGGATAGTTAATTGGACTCTGGATTAAACATGTTTGAATATAACGGCAAGCAAATCGAAACCGACGCTCAAGGTTATCTGTTGGATTACACTCAATGGGAAGAAGGTATGATTGAAATTCTTGCTCAAGATGAGGAAATTGAACTTACTGATGCACACTTAGAAGTCGTACATTTTGTAAGAAGCTTTTACGAAGAGTTCAACACCTCACCAGCGGTTCGCATGCTCGTGAAAGCAATGGAAAAAGCTCACGGTCCAGAAAAAGGCAACAGTAAGTACCTTTTCAAATTATTCAAAAAAGGCCCTGCCAAACAAGCAACCAAGCTCGCCGGTTTACCTAAACCAGCAAAATGCTTGTAGAACTAAAATAGCGCTAGGTTGATCTCAACGTAAAAAGTTAAATACTGTAGTGTCCTACAGTATTTTAAACTCCCCTACACGTACGTCCTGCCGCTCATGATCTTTAACTTGATGCATGACGACATTGTCTACTGTTGCGCTCGGTGGTCCAAGATTAAGCCAAGCGTGTAACTTCTCAAGTTTCAGCACCTCTCCGACCGCTAACACTTCAACTCGACCATCATTTAGGTTCTTTGCATAGCCGGAAATGCCCAAATCCTGCGCCTGCCTACTGGTGTGATAACGAAATCCAACACACTGAACTACGCCTGACACGACAAAAATATACTGCAGAGTATCCATAACGTTGCCTCATAAATTATATGGATGATATAGTTGCGATTCTATTCATTCACCATTTATTGGTGGGCTTACTTCGAGTATTACAATTATGAAAGAAATCCCGTTTCGTTGGATTGACAAATATCTCATTCACCTAAAAATCCAAGAAAAGTTCTATCTACTATTCTTATTACCTCTTATCGCCCTGGTTATACTGACTTTAGTTTTAGATAGCGCCGCGGACTCTTTACTTGCTCACCTTTATCAGGATGAATTGCTCCTGATGAAAGGGCTGATTGAAGCTGGACAACTCACTAAAGATCAGGTGTCTCAACTCATTAGTAATTCTGAAACCATCTCTTTAGGATATGGTGCAGGATCTGTTTCTGTCATGAATGGCGCCTTCAGTTTAGTCGCAAGCCATGACCAAAACTTATGGTCAGCTCTATCTACTACTCAGGTATCGATTATTGCAGTAACTCTCACGTTGATCGCTCTAGGGGTTTACTACATCATGACTTTCATTGGTGGTGCTATGTTCTCGATGAACAAAGCACTCAGCACACTTGCGAGTGGCGATTTAACTTGTCGCATGAACTACTTTTTAGTTCGCGATGAGTTCAGTGAAATTGCTATTACTATCGATAAGGTTGCCGAGCGTGAACAAAACATGGTTCTCTCAATCCAAGAGTCCGTTGCTCTCATGCAGCAAATCAGCTCGGATTTGAACCAATCAACGCAACAAAGCTCAGATATCTCAAGTAATCAACAAGAGCACTTGAATAGCCTCGCCAGCGCAACTGAACAAATGGCAGCAACGATTCGCGAAGTCGCTACCCTTGCCCATGATTCAAGCACTCAAACAATGGACGCTCGTGGTGTCGCACAAAGTGGTCAAGTTAAGGTTTCTAATACTTTGGAATCGATCTCTAGCTTATCCCAAGAGATTCAATCGGCTTCGCAAGCAGTAGAAGAACTCGATGCTAATGCAGCGCAGATCGATGAAGTAGTCGCAACCATCAATGGTATCTCTGAACAAACTAACCTGTTAGCGCTAAACGCTGCGATTGAAGCTGCTCGAGCTGGAGAGCAAGGCCGTGGTTTTGCAGTTGTTGCTGATGAAGTTCGCGCTCTTGCCGGACGAACTCAACAAGCGACAGTTGAAATCCAGAGCATGATCGAGTCGTTACAGCGTAACAGCCAATCATTAACAAAACTGATGGAAGTGACAGTAAACAATGCCAGTGAAGGCCAAACACTGATGTCGGAAGTGAACGTTGAGATCGGTTCTTTAGCTGAGAAAAACCAGTCTATTTCTGATAGTAGTACGCAAATTGCTACTGCTGCAGAAGAGCAAGGTGTCGTTGCGGATAACATTGCACAAAGTGTTGAAGAGATTCGTCATCAATCAGACGGCATCTGCGAGATGATCAGTAAGAGTAACTCTAACGTTGACCAACTTCGTAAGCAGAGCGATACGATGGAAGGTTTGCTGACAGGTCTTAAAGCTTAATACTGACATCTAACCACCATCTAATGATGGTTCAATACAAGGGCTGCTTTTGCAGCCCTTTCTTATTTGCTTTTCCCTTGTACTTCCCCGACAATACCCCTCCTTCAAATTCAACAAACAGAGTAAATTATGACTCCTTCAATTCATCTAGCTAAAGGCCGAGATAAATCACTACGCCGTAAACACCCTTGGGTATTTTCACGCGGTATCGATAAGGTCGAAGGCGAACCACAACAAGGTGAAACTGTAGACGTATATGCTCAGAATGGTCAATGGCTAGCAAAAGCGGCTTACTCACCAGAATCTCAAATTCGAGCTCGTGTTTGGACATTTGAAAAAGAAGAAATTAACAAAGCGTTCTTCGTAAAACGAATTCAAGACGCGCAATCACTGCGTGAAGACATCATTGAGCGTGATGGTTTAACTGGCTACCGCCTTACCGCTGCAGAGTCTGATGGACTGCCAGGTATCACTATCGACAAATATCAAGACTACCTAGTTTGCCAACTACTAAGTGCGGGCGCTGAATTCAATAAGAGCGTATTGGTTGAAGCTTTAATTGAATGCTTCCCAGACTGTAATATTTACGAGCGTTCAGACGTAGCAGTTCGTAAAAAAGAAGGCCTAGAACAAGTTGTTGGTGTACTTCACGGTGAAGAGCCACCAAAATCTATCGTCATTGAAGAAAACGGCGTCAAAATCAGCGTAAACATCATGGAAGGCCACAAAACTGGCTTCTACATGGACCAACGTGATAGCCGTAAAGAGTCAATGAAGTATGTTAAAGGCAAAGATGTGCTTAACTGTTTCTCATACACTGGCGGCTTTGGTCTTTACGCACTGAAAGGCGACGCAAAACGTGTAATCAACGCAGATGTGTCTCAATTAGCTCTTGATACAGCTGAGTTCAACGCTGAACTCAATGAATTTGATATTTCGAAAAAGCGTGCTGTATTCCTAAACGCAGACGTATTTAAACTACTTCGTGAATACCGAGATCAAGGCACTAAGTTTGACGTCGTGATCATGGACCCACCAAAGTTCGTTTCAAGCAAAAACAACCTAACATCAGGTGCTAACGGCTACAAAGATGTAAACATGCTTGCAATGCAAATCCTAAATCCTGGTGGCACTCTACTCACCTACTCTTGCTCTGGCTTGATGGGCACTGATTTATTCCAAAAAATCATCGCTGACGCAGCTCTAGACGCTGGCAGAACAGTAAAATTTGTCGAGCGCTTCGAGCAAGCAGCCGATCACCTTACAGACACCGCCTACCCAGAAGGTTTCTATCTGAAAGGTTTTGCCTGTAAAGTGTTGTAACCGAAGCGTGTTATAACTTCAATGTAAGGTCTTCTTCAGCGCGATTACTTTACTAAATTAAGATATAAAAAAAGGGCCTTTCGGCCCTTTTTGTTTAGTTATCGTAAATTTTCAATATATCGTTTAATAGTCCACTCACATCTGAAATTGAACCGTTAGTGATATAACTATCAAATTGTTCAGCGCTATCTTGCAATATGATCTCCTGAGTTTTTCCACCATCTGTCACAGTCAACTTAAGATCTGCCGTTGACATATTATCTGCACCTTCAAGAGAAATACCAATCTTACTGCTTTGAAGTAGGCTATTAATACTGTCAGAAGAATCTGTATGGAGTAGATCGGAAATATCTATTTTATCATCACCCTTAGTAAAGTCTGTAATTGTGTCTTTCTCACCATGACGAACACCAGAACCTTGGTCGACAAACTTGAAGATATCATCATCACTACCGCCGGTTAAAATATCGTTACCAATACCACCGATAAGAATATCATCGCCAGATCCGCCTTTAAGTGTATCGTGACCCGTACCGCCTCGAAGACCATCGTTACCTTCACCGCCATCAATGACGTCATCGCCTGACCCGCCGAATATAACGTCTGAGCCACCTTCTCCGTAGATATAGTCACTACCGCCGCCACCATGAGCAACATCCAAGTTTGCTGTACTGTTATTAGTAGCAGCTATCTCACTATCTTCACCTTGGTTAGGGTTAAGTATTACGTTCGAATCGCGACCTTGAGTGAAAACATCTTTAATATAAGTGTTTATCGCATCTTGGTTAGACGCTTGCCCAGTATTTTGGTCCAAGACAGCATGACTATCACCAAGATAAATCACATCATCGCCCTGGCCAGTCCAAACAGCATCGCCAGCATCACCAACATTGATTGAAACACCTTTGTTGATATCAACATTGTCTACAATCTTGTTGTAACCCGCTTGTCCATTGGTTACTGCAGGTGATCCTATCCAACTCAAATTATCATGAAGAACTTTAACAGAATCGATCATCTTGCCTGTAGACGACACATCTACGCTGCCTTTTGAACCCATTACATCAAATGAAATATGACTGCTACTTGTATCACCATCACCATCTTTTAATGTGTAATCGAAGTCTACGGTTTCAGGTCTAGCTTGTGGTTTGCCACCAAATTTGTACGAACCCGTATCCATATCGATACTCAAAGTGTACTTGCCATCGACCGTAACTTTTAACTCGTTTGTTGATTCATTTTTGGTAAAGCTGATCTTAGAGTTCTGTCCTGTAGAACTGATAGTTGAACCATCAAAATTAAAAGTTACGCCATCAATAACTAACTGACTAACATAACCACCATCAGCGCCAAAGCCACCATTAGTTACCAATGAACCATTAACGGTTTGAATTATTGGCTGGGTCAATATATCTGTTAGTTGGCTCGACGAATCAATAACTATCGCTGAAGAGTCTGTTCCCGTCAGACCATCGTGAGAAACCAAATCAATTTGGCCTTTGTCAAGATAACCTCCAGTTATACCTATAGCTTGAGAAGTAATACCATTATCATCTAAATGTTTAGTCCAAGTTTTGGCTTCCCAATAATCTATCCTATCATCTTGGTTTGGAATTCCATCAGTAATAAAGTAACTGACGTTATTCGCATCAGGGAGCTTACTATCTTCGTCATGGTCCCATGAAGTACGGGCTTTACGTAAAGCATCATCATAATCAGTATTATTCTTAGGTTTTAGCTTATTGATTTCTGTAATAGCTTCACTAACAGAGAACCAAGATTTACTACCGTCATGTATGAGTTTAGCGTTGCCGGTAAATGTCACTATTTGGACTTTTACATCGCCAAGCGTGTCATATTGCTGGAGCATCTTAGCAAGAGATTCTTTTAAAATAGCTAAACGAGTCTTACCAGCAACGCCAGAATCGTAGCCCATAGAGCCAGACACGTCGATTACCAACTGAATATTCGTATCTGATTTTGTTTCTGGGGTAACTGGCACATCAATAGCTGTTGCAACAGGCTGATCATCTTCAATCGAAACCGTAATTTGCCCCCCTGAACTCTTAAGCCCCGAAGTGTCTTTAGCAATGACCGGGATCTGAATGACTAGATTGTCTTCGCCATTAGTATTGGGGTGATCTACCGGAGCTTTCAATTGTATGTCGTAGTGACCATTTCTATCCAATGTTGCTTCAATAACAACTTTTCCGTTAGCAGTACCAGTAAGTGCATGACCATCAGGCGATACCGCCCAATCAATAGTATGCCCTTCTGATGTCAAAGGCTGACCGGTCGATGTTGTAATGTTAATTGAACTTGATTCACTAAATACAGTGTCAGACCAGTTACCATTGGCATCGGTAATAGACAAATCCCCCTGAACAGAGTGTCCATCAGTAGAATCACTCGGCAAACCTATCGTATCCGTAATACCCCCACTAAGAGCTTCTTCAGACACACTGACTGACTGATTCCTGATGACAGGTGCAACTTCATTGTCGAGTATCGAGCCAGTACCTGTGTCGCCACCAATAGTAATCGTGTAATTTTCAGTATTTTCTACAAGAACGTCATCTAATGTCGGAACAATAACTTTAAAGTAAGATACGCCTTTAGGCACAATAATAGATTGCTTATCTGCACTCAGTTTAACGCCATCCGTAAACGAAATGTCTGCTTTTCTAACATCACTACTATTCGGGAAGTTAAATGAATATTTAACTTCTATATCAGAAGAACCTGTAAGTGCAACACTGTACTCCAACACTCCACCTTCTTTAACAGCAAGAGCATCGGACACACTTATTGCGGGTTTATCAGAAGCATCTTCATTTATAGAGCCCGTAGCTGATACACCGTGCTGACCGCTATTGATGATTACATCTTTACTAGCATCAGTTGAAGATTGGAAAGGTATCTCACTCAACTTAATTCCAAAGTCTTCTGATGTTTCGAAACGGTTATCATTTACTGTATCTACATTAACTTTGAAATCCGTAACTTTCGCAGGAAGTGTGAATGTTCCATTCACTTCATTTACCGAAATAGTCTTAATCACTCCGCCAGAAACATAAGTGACTGTAACCCCAGCAAACGGCTTACTACTGTCTGCGGCTAAATCCTCAAGGTTTGCTTTGCCAACGCCATTAGAAAATTCAAACTCGACTTTCATCTCAATCGACGCTTCAGACACCTTCGATAGTTGCCCATCAAATACGGCCGTGCTTCCTTCATCAACAGCATTAGCATTCGTCAATGTAAGCGTAGGGTTATCTGAATGATCTAACTTGATTGTACCTTGACCTTTCAGATCAGAATTCGCTTCATCAATACTTGACGTTCCACCTACCTGAGATTTTGTATCTACAATGTGAAGTCCAAAACGTTCAGTCCATTCAAACTTATCGTCTTGTACGGTTTGAACTGTTACACGAAGTTCAGTTCTTCCTGCCGGAATTTCTACATAACCGTTAACGACATTTGCAACTTGGAAATCGCCGTTAGCATCTTTGTATTCGTAAGTTAGGCTATTGGTATCGATGTCATCAAATTCAGTATCGTAACCATTCGTTGTCGCTTCAAATTTAACATACTGTTTTTCAGAAGAGGCTTCATTTAATGTCACTTTAAAGGATGCTTTATCACCTTCATTCACAGGCACAGCATCGTGGACTTTGATAGTTACGTCGTTATCAATGATGGTCGCGGTGTTGCTTTCGCCGCCCACGGTTAACGTGAACGTCTCGTTCGCTTCGTCAATCGTGTCTTGAGTCGTCGCCACAGTCGCCGTAAATGTCGTCACGCCCGCGGGAACGGTGATTTGCTTGGTCGCAGGATCGTACGTTACGCCATC
>NZ_JBGOOI010000048.1:7602-36156 GCF_041439605.1 Vibrio sp. 1F169
CCGCGCCTTCGCCTTCGTCCACTTGCGTGCCTTGCGCGTCGACCGCTGGTTTCACACCTCTGATGGTTGGCGTGTCAGAGTCATCTTTGATGATCAGCTCACCGGTACCAGTGCCTGTCACGCCCGTCGCACCAGTCACTTTCAGGCTCAGTTTCTCATCGCCTTCGTACGTCGTGTCGTCTTTGGTCGCGACTTCAACGACTAACTTAGTTTCACCCGCTTTAACGGTGTAAGAGCCGTCTACGTTAGGTGTCACTACGTTACCTGCGGCATCTTTCACAACGACGCTGGTGATGTCATCCGCTGTTGCTGTTCCGTAAAGGGTTTCTAGCGTTACGCTTACATCGACGGATGCAGCTTTGCTTAAGCTCACACCAAAGCTCGCGGTTGAGCCTTCGTTAATAACTTTGCTGCCTTCGATACTTACCGATGGGCGGTCATCTGGATTTGGATTTGTTGGATCAACAGGACCTTTACCATCATCTTTGATGATCAGTTCACCGATTCCCGTACCAGTTACGCCGGTTGCGCCCGTCACTTTCAGGCTCAGTTTCTCGTCACCTTCGTATGTACCGTCGTCTTTGGTCGCGACTTCGACAACTAACTTAGTTTCACCTGCTTTGACGGTGTAAGAGCCGTCAGCGTTAGCTGTCACTACGTTACCTGCGGCATCTTTCACAACGATGCTGGTGATGTCGTCCGCTGTTGCTGTGCCGTAGAGGGTCTCTAACGTTACGCTCACATCGACTGATGCCGCTTTGCTTAAGCTCACATCGAAACTCGCGGTTGAGCCTTCGTTAATAACTTTGCTGTCTTCGATGCTCACCGCTGGGCGATCGTCTGGATTCACTGGGGGAGTCGGATCGGTTGGGTCTACAGGACCTGTGCCATCATCTTTGATGGTCAGTTCACCTGTTCCCGTGCCAGTTACGCCGGTTGCGCCCGTCACTTTAAGGCTCAGTTTCTCATCGCCTTCGTACGTGCCGTCGTCTTTGGTCTCGACTTCAACGATTAACTTAGTTTCACCCGCTTTGACTGTGTAAGAGCCGTCAGCGTTTGGTGTCACTACGTTACCTGCGGCATCTTTCACAACGACGCTGGTGATGTCGTCCGCGTTCGCCGTGCCGTAAAGGGTTTCTAGCGTAACGCTCACGTCAACTGACGCAGCTTTACTTAAGCTTACATCGAAACTCGCGGTTGAGCCTTCGTTGATGCTCTTGCTGTCTTCGATGCTCACCGATGGGCGGTCATCTGGATTCACTGGAGGAATAGGATCCGTTGGGTCAACCGGGCCGGTGCCGTCATCTTTGATGGTCAACTCGCCCGTACCTGAGCCTGTCACGCCGGTGGCTCCCGTCACTTTAAGGCTCAGCTTCTCATCGCCTTCGTATGTGCCGTCGTCTTTGGTCTCGACTTCAACGACTAACTTAGTTTCACCCGCTTTTACGGTGTAAGAGCCATCAGCGTTAGGTGTTACTACGTTACCTGCGGCATCTTTTACCACAATGCTGGTGATATCATCCGCTGTTGCGGTGCCGTAAAGGGTTTCTAGCGTTACGCTCACGTCAACTGATGCGGCTTTGCTTAAGCTCACATCAAAGCTCGCTGTCGAGCCTTCGTTAATCACTTTACTGTCTTCGATGCTCACCGATGGGCGGTCATCTGGATTCACTGGGGGAGTAGGATCGGTTGGGTCAACAGGGCCTGTGCCGTCATCTTTGATGGTTAGCTCGCCCGTACCTGAGCCTGTCACGCCTGTTGCGCCGGTCACTTTTAGGCTCAGCTTCTCATCACCTTCGTACGTGCCGTCGTCTTTGGTCTCGACTTCAACGACTAACTTAGTTTCACCCGCTTTGACGGTGTAAGAGCCGTCAGCGTTAGGTGTCACTACGTTACCCGCGGCATCTTTCACAACAACGCTTGTAATGTCGTCCGCTGTTGCCGTTCCGTATAACGTCTCAAGCGTAACGCTTACATCGCCTGACGCAGCTTTACTTAGACTTACGTCGAAAATTGCTGTTGAGCCTTCATTAATGACTTGGCTGTCTTCAATACTTACTGTTGGCTCAACTTCCACTGAGCGGAATAGATCAAGCAAACTTAAGCTTTGAGTACGAGACAGACCTAGGCCTTCGAAACCTGTTGTTACAAATTCGGTAACTGGGATGGTTTCGTCACCATCACGTTCAATAGTTCCACTGCTAACTAGGCTCGAACCTCGTACACCTGCCGCAGTTGCGAACTCTTCGCCTAACTCTGTAGGATCTTGCCCTTCTTCTAAAGCGGCAAAAATATTTTCAATATCTTGGTCAAGATCGACTTCATCGCCATCTTTTCCTTGTGGCGTAAAGCGCTTAACTGAAATCTGAGATTCAGAATTTACATTTTGGGATTCTAAAACGACATCCCCAGCTTGTAATGGCTGGCCGTCTTCTAGGACCGTGATTGTGCCATCTATCGAAATAACAATGCGTTGACCTAATGCTAATGCACCGCTCGCATTCAATACTGTCATGTCCATATAAATCCCTAAGCTCATTTTCTGTTTGCGACGTCAAAATAGTGACATCAATTTTATAATCTAGTGACAATATAACATCTAATGTCATATAATTCCTAGCTATGAATTACATCTTTAATAACTTACAATGTAAACGAATGATAACGGTCACTGAGTGATAATTAAGATGACGAAAACTTCCATATAAGTTATTGTCTTAGGGAAAGATAACCCAAACACTCAAATCAAATTTAAGTACTCAAAATCGACTTAAATTGTACGGCGATCGGTTAACAACTTTACAACCATTTACGAATGCTCATTGAGCATTCGTTATTTTTTTGGCGGTTCATCTAAATTTGATATATTCAAGCTTAAAAGCGACAAACTTAGGTGATACTCCATTTTTGGGAGATTGAAATTGAACTGGATTAAAACGACTACATTAGGGTTGGCTATTGCACTCAGTTTACCGGCTAGCGCACAGACCTTAGAGCAAGCCGTCGCGTTTACTTTAGAAAGTAACCCTGAAATCAAAGCGGCATATAACCAGTACGTTAGTCAACGTTACCTTAACGATGCTTCTGGTGGAGCTTACCGCCCGAGTATAGATTTAGACGGTGGCATTGGTTACGAATATACGGATTTGGCGACGAATTCGAGCTCAACAGATCTAACACGTAAAGAAGCAGCAATTACGTTGACACAACTCATTTGGGATGGCGCGAATACTTCTAACGACATTGATCGTACCGCTGCTGATGCAGAGTCTGTCCGTTATCAATTGCTATCTAGCGCTCAAGATATTGCACTGCAAGTAACCAAAGTCTATCTTGATTCTGTTAAAGCTTACGAAGTGCTTACACTTTCTGAAAACAATCTGGCGACGCACAAAAATATCTATATAGATATCAAGAAACGAGTTGATTCAGGCATTGGATCTACGGCAGACATGTCTCAGGTAGAAGCTCGTATTGCAAAAGCTCATGGTAATTTGCTGGCAGCTCAAAATAATTTATTTGATGCCCATACTCAATTCAAACGCCTTGTTGGCCAAGCCCCACTAGGCTTGGTATATCCACGTGCTGACGCAGGCTCTATTCCTTATACGATCGACGGTGCTTTGGCAAAAGCCTTTAACCAACACCCGGTTATCAAAATTGCACAAGCTGACGTAGATTCAGCGAAGTTCCAATACAAGCAGTCGAAGAGTACCAACTACCCAACTGTTTCTTTTGAAGCCGCTCAAAGGTGGCGTGATGATGCAGGTGGTACGAAAGGCAACAGCGATGAATTTTCTGCGATGCTTCGCTTAAAGTACAATCTCTATAACGGTGGAGCCGATCAAGACCGTGCCGAAAGTGCCGCTTATCAACTCAACAAAGCAAAAGACCTACGTGAGAGTACTTACCGCAATGTAGAAGAAAGCTTACGCCTTTCATGGAGCGCTCTTGACTTAACCGTTCAGCAGAAAGATTTCTTGTCGGATCACGTAGACTCGGCTTCTGACACCGTTATCTCTTATGAAAAACAATACCGAATTGGTAAGCGTACCCTTCTCGATCTACTTAACACTGAAAATGAACTCTTCGAAGCACGTAAGGGATTTTTAGACGCTAAGTACGATGTACAGTACGCAAAGTATAGAGTCATGAATGCTACAGGTAACCTATTAACAGGATTACGTGTAGAGACTCCACAAGAATGGAATGAAAAGGTAGAATATTAATGAAGCTTCTCAAAACTATACTCCCACTATGCTTCGTGGTTGCTTCTGCCAACATCATGGCTGAAACAAATGATGAATTCACTTATCGTGCTCTTCCTAGCACCACACAAAGTTATGATCTCGAAGATGATGATAATGATGGTGTTATCAACGCTCGCGATTTATGTATAGACACACAAATTGGCGCTGAAATAGATAATGATGGCTGTGGCTCGTATTTCGAGTCTAGTGAACAAAAAGAACTTCATATTTTGTTTGCTAATGACTCTGCAGAAATCAAACCTGTATTCCTGGGCCAAATCCGTCAAATGGCTGCGTTTCTAAAGCGTTACGAAAACACAAGTATTCAATTGCAAGGTTATGCTAGTAAAGTAGGTAATGCTGAACACAACCTGAAACTGTCAGAAAAGCGAGCGGACAATGTAAGGCGTGCACTTATCAGCAATGGAATTCCACCGTCTAGAGCCTATACCGTAGGTTACGGTGATGTCGGCTTCCGTGACAATGACACCGAAACTAATCATGCACTGAACAGAAAAGTTGTAGCCTCTGTGGTTGGATTTAAAGGTAATATCAAGGAAGAGTGGCATATATTTACTAAAATTGGCAAGTAGATTCAGCCTCACTCCAATCATACTGAAACGTTACGTAAACGTTTCAGTATCCTTATAATTCCTTGATCGCCATATACCTACCCCTTGTATAATGTTAATCTTGTCTTGTTATCAACATAGAGAAATTATTCATGAGCAAACTAACCGCTGATACTCAAGCAAATCTTGAACTTTTCGTTTCTGAAACACAAGAAACTAAACTGGTATGGGGCCTTCGCAACGATGAAGGTTGGCTAGCATGTGATTCAAGTGAATTCGAAAACAGTGAAGTGATGCCGTTCTGGTCTTCAAAAGAAGATGCTCAGACTCACAATGTCGAAGAGTGGGCTGATTTCGAAGTATTAGAAATTCCACTAGATATCTTTGTAGAAGATTGGTTACTTACTCTAGCCGAAGACGGCGTTCTTGTTGGTACTAACTGGAATGCAACATTAGAAGGCAAAGAACTAGAGCCTTCTGATCTAGCGAAATTATACATCTAGCTTCCAAGATCGGTCGTACATAGCGTACGACCGGTTACCCATAATAAGCCATTGAGAATTAGAGATTTACCTCACATAAAAAACCATCAACCTACCAAAAAAAATTGAAGCAACATCAAACTAACAATAGAATATCGTTCTTTATCTGATTGATATTATCTCGTGATTCACTTCATTTTCATTGCCTTTTTGCTTTTCATCAATCTTTATTCTTTTAGCCAAGCATCAACATTGGATCATGAATCTTATCCAACAATTAGCTCCTCGGCATTAGCTCCCCACACAACTCCAAATGCTGATTGGAACGCACTCTATCTGTCGACTCTAACTCATTCCCCTTCGCGCGCATTGAACATGCTGCAAACACGCTACACGAGTTCAACAACCTACGGGGATAAGCTCTACCTATCGGCACTGCTATATCAATACATGAGCCAGCGCGATCAACCGTTTTATGGAATCGCTTCAAACGACAGTGACTACCAAGCAATAGAACAAGCGTTTATTAATGCCCTAGTAAATGATGGACAAGGTCAGTACAAAGAAGCTCAGCAAGGCTTTTTGTCCATATTAGTAAAAATGCAATCAATCAACGATGTTACAGGTAGAGCATTATTAAAATATCAATTATGTCGTTCTCTCAATGAGCAAGCTAAATATCATCAAGCGAACTATTATTGTTCTGCACTTCAGTCGGATTTGCATGACATTGCTGACCCTGTATTACCAAAATTTGGCACTTATCGAGTGATCGCTAACAATCACCATTTCCGCAGCGACTATCAAGCCGCGCTAGATACTTACCTATCACTGATAAGCGTGTTCCCACAAGGACATGATATTTCGGGGATCTATAACGATGTGGGTAATTTGCTCAAAGAGTTAAAGCAATATGATAAATCGGCAGAGTACCTCATAGAAGCACTCGCTCTGAGATCGGATGCTTCTGATTTGATGAAAGCACAAGTTCATCATAGCCTTGCAGATCTTTACCTTAATCAAGGACAAAGTGACCTAGCAATTAATCACTTTCAAAAAGCAAAAGCACTGTTGACTACATCATCTCATAGCTACGGTATTGCGCTAACAACTCTTGGTTTAGGAAAAGCATACACGCAGACGAAGAACTATGATTTGGCGAGAGACTACTTAGTAGAGTCTCTGTCGGCTTCAAGCAAGCTAAACAACGATGTCATTCGAATCAACGCTTTCTTGGCAATCAGCGATATGTTCGAAGACCAAAAACTTAAAACGGAAGCGCTCAATTATGCACAACAAGCTTTGGAGCTATCCGAACAAGTCACAAGACACAAATACACAGCTCAAGCACTACTTCAACTTTCTGATATTTATCAAACTCTCAGCGATTACAAGCAAGCTTTCTATTTCTATCAGCGATACACATTAATACAGTTCGAAACCCGAGATATAGATAACAGGTTGGCTTTTGAAGCACTAGATCTAGCTCATGCTAGGTACGAAAAAGAACTAGAGAGTTCTTTCCTGAGACATCAAGCAAATTTAGACCGACTTCAAATCGAAAAGATGGAACATCAAAGGATGGTGTATAACATCATTGTTATTCTATTGCTGTGTGCGGCTAGCTTTATGATCTTCACAAACAAAGCCATTCGTGCGAAAGCAGCAATCGATGCCATGACAAAGGCGTATAGTCGCACCGAGATAATACGAAGAGTCAAGCGTATCAAAGCCTGTAAAGGAACAGAAAAACAACATGTTCTCGTTTTACTCGATCTAGATAAATTCAAGAAAATTAATGACCAATATGGCCACCCTACTGGTGATAGAGCGCTCGTTCATATAAGTCATCAAATAAGACAACATTTAATTAAAGGTGAGCTGTTCGGGCGTTTAGGCGGCGAAGAATTTCTGATCGTGCTTACTGATACAAAACCAGCTGAAGTACAAGAGCGTGTAGAGGAGTTACATTATGCCATTTCGAGTGCAGTCTTCTTATCAGAAAACAAAAAGCCACTTAATGTAACCGCGAGCTTTGCTTATTTAGCAACCTCAAACGCATTAAGTGACTTTGATGACTTGTATTCAGTGCTTGACCAGGCGCTGTATCAAGCAAAGAGCAACGGCCGAAACTGCATCATTGATGCTTATAACGAACCTATTGACTCATGAGGTTATTTATTCTCACCCTGCTTGCGAATCAATTCAGCCATAATACCTTGGCGATCACCTAGGTAATCGCTAAGGCCTATTTTGCGTAGTTCACACGCTGGACAGTCGCCGCAGCCATCGCCGATAATACCGTTGTAGCAGGTCAGTGTTTTGTTTCTAACAAGTTCGAGTGCTGAATACTGATCTGCCAACGCCCATGTTTCAGCTTTGTTGAGCCACATTAACGGTGTTTTAATATCAAGCTGCTTATCCATACCTTGTACAAGCGCAGAGTTCATCGCTTTCACAAAGTCATTACGACAATCAGGGTAGCCTGAAAAATCTGTTTCACACACACCCGTGATTACGGTATTTGCACCGATTTGGTAAGCGTAAATACCCGCCAAAGTTAAGAACAGAATATTACGACCGGGAACGAAAGAATTCGGTAGCCCATTCTCTTGTAGCTCATGAGAGACAGGAATATCGTCACGAGTAAGAGAGCTAATAGCCAGTTCATTCAACAGAGTCACATCCATCACTTTGTGTGCTTTCACACCAAGATCTTTTGACAACGACTCAGC
Source organism: Vibrio sp. 1F169 (assembly GCF_041439605.1). NCBI lineage: Bacteria > Pseudomonadati > Pseudomonadota > Gammaproteobacteria > Vibrionales > Vibrionaceae > Vibrio > Vibrio sp. 1F169. The sequence continues at coordinate 15,642 of NZ_JBGOOI010000048.1, forward strand.
CACTTCAATCTCGAGTCTATGGCGCTGACCATAATCAAACGTAATCGCATGAACTTCATCATACTCTTTTAATGCTTGAACAAGACACGTTGTTGAGTCTTGACCACCACTGAATACTACCACTGCTTTTTTCATCTTAAATCCTTACGAGAATCTTCTACTAGCGACTTATATAGGCAAGTAAACAAATACAACCTATGCGATGCTCAAATATTTGTGAGTTTGGATTGATAAGCGCCAATTGCGCTCAATGCAGGTATCAATACAAAGCTGAGTTGCGCGTTCTTTTTGGCTAATCGGCTGAAGCGCAATGACTGTATTTTCAGGGACATCGGCTCTAGCAATAAGAGCATCGAGTTGCTCGATGTCTTTACCTGTACCAACAGGGTGTTTGATTTCATTCGCACGAACGAGTACGCTATCAAGGATATCCAATTTGGCTTTCATTGCGATTTTTGGTGACACCGTAACCCAAGTATCCAGTGTGGCTTTTACTTCTGATGTTCCGCTGGTCTCAATCTGACAGCGACAACCGTGCTGCTCAAATGCTTCAGTAAGAGGGACAAGATCATAGATGCACGGCTCACCACCAGTAATCACAATGTGCTTCGCGGTGTAACCTTGCTTGATATATTCATTCACGATTCCTTGCGCATCAATTGCAAACCAAGTCGGTGAATCCTCTGTCTTAACCATAATATCACCAAGGCTCGTTTCATCTTCCGGCAACGCTTCCCAAGTCTGTTTGGTATCACACCAAGAACAGCCTACAGGGCAAATTTGCAGTCGAACAAAAACAGCAGGAACGCCGGTAAATACGCCCTCGCCCTGGATGGTTTCAAACATTTCATTAATCTTGTACAACTTACCCTCAGCTCAATCATTTGATGAAATTAATCAACCGCAGACCTTAAAGCACTTGCCCCTTTTGGTCAAACAAATGAGTACTGATAAATGAGTTGATCAAAGCCCTAGCCTGAACTTTCAAGTTCCCTTATCCTTTCGCCCATTAGATTTTGTTAGCTTTTAATTTTTTGGTAAGGAACAACATGTACAAACTGATTGCTCTTGATATGGATGGCACACTACTTAACAGTGAAAAAGTGATTTCTCAAGAGAACAAAGACGCGATAGCTAAAGCTCGCGCTGCAGGTGTGAAAGTGGTTCTGGCTTCTGGTCGTCCTTTAGAAGGCATGCAGAGTAAGTTAGACGAGCTTTCAATCAACGGCGAAGATGACTTTGTGCTCTTCTACAACGGCTCTATGGTTCAAAACGTCTCTACAAAAGAACTCATTCACAGTGAGATCAGCAATGGTAAAGCCGCGAAAGAGATCGCAGCCCTCGCCGTACAGCTTGGTGGTTATGTTCATGCATTCAGCAAGATTCATGGCTTAATCACGCCTGAAAACAATGAGTACACAGCTATTGAAGCGCGTATTAATGGCTTAGAGATTACCGAGTTCGACTTTTCTCAACTAGAAGACGACCACGAAATCATTAAAACTATGATTGTCACAGAACCAAGCAAGCTGACTGAAATCATCGGCAAGTTGCCACAAGAGCTTAAGGCTCAATTTACTATCGTGCAAAGTGCACCATTCTTCTTAGAGTTCCTAAACCCAAATTCAAACAAGGGTGTCGGTATTGAGGCGATAGCTAAGCACTTGGGTATTACAGCAGAAGAAGTAATCTGCATGGGTGACGCTGAAAACGATCATCATATGCTTGAATACGCTGGCCTTGGCATTGCAATGGAAAACGCAATGGAAGAAACCAAGAAACTGGCGGATCACATCACAGCGAGCAACGACGACCATGGTGTAGCGGTCGCGATTGAGAAGTTTATCTTCAACTCGTAAACGCTGAACAGGTTCTAATGAGAATTACTTTTTGCTTGTTGCAGAAATGACAAAGGCTGTGCACTGCACAGCCTTTTTTGATTTTATATTAGTCGGTTCGCCTACTCTCTTTTCCATGGCAGACGAAACGCCACTACACCAAATAGAATCAAGATTGGGAAACGTAAGGTCTCAACGATAAATGAAGCGATGCCACTGAATGAGACGAAACTTCCTGCCCAGCTAATCAGCAGATTCCCCGCTAACAACATCGCCATCACTCCAAATACAATCTTGAATGAGAACTGGCCGACCAAAGGCTTCGAATCCGTTAACGTTACTAAGCATGCAATCGTCATCAAAATTGCTACCCAGAAAGAGAATGTTGGCAGTGGCCATATAACCGTGAGAACAATCGACAGTAAGCACAATGCCCACCAGACACCTTTAGAGCTTAATAAGGCACTAATATCAACATCAGGTTTCGCATCTAATCTCACGATGTGCCAAGTCGTTAACGCGCCCAATACGCCTCCCATTAAGACATCACTAAAGAACGCACTGCCTGAATAAGACGTAAATAGCATAATCCACAGTAGACCCGCGAGCACTATCAAAATCGATTTTTGCTCCAAGAGGCGCTTTAGTTTCCAAAAGACTAACAAGGTTAAACTCACCCACAAGCCAGCCAATAAACTTGGAAAGCTATAGCCACTGCTCATCACTAGCTTCAATGTTGGCAAGTAAGCATGCGGACGTGGAAAACCAAACCCTTGATGGGCGATTAAAGTGAGCAATGTCACCGAGATCAAAGTGAAGGCAAACTTCAACGCGAAGTTACGGCCAAAATGCCAAGCAATTAGCGGCAATATCACGATGAAAATCCATGGCTTCGCTAACGAGTCAGTTAAAAGCACAGTATTCGCAAACACGCTTGGCATATTATCGAACGCGTTTTGAAGCGACACAATCCAATTTAATTCAACTTGATGGACTTTCGATGCCGCGCCCACCAGCTCAGTCACATACGTCACAGGTTGATCTGTCGCGGATAGAAAGAATTCGTTAATCTCAGACCATTGCTCTGGGTAACGGTATTCATTGGCTTGCAACTCCGTAGGTGGCAATAACATCGCTCTACTAACTTCCACACCATAATGAGGAGCAAACCAGATTGGTAGCTCAAAGCCACCTAACTCATTTCGAGCTTTGTAACTGATCACTTCAGAGTCAGAGACACAATCATACACAACGGCACTGTCGGTATATCCCAACACATCACCGACCGTCACGGACAAGCCCGCCTCTTCCCAAGTTTCTCGTTGCGCCGCGACCGATGGCGACTCACCAGAAACCACAGTGCCTCCCGGTAGAGACAATTGCCCCGTGATCAATTCATCAACCAATACGATTTGGTTATCAGCACGTACTACACACAAAGCGCCCGCGATATGATCGGGCAAAGTGTTGCTTGCCCAAGCAGAAGTAGTACTCAAAAGAGATAATATGAAAACTAATAAATATCGAATAGCCAACGAGTTTACCTAAAAATAAGAGAAAAAGTTAAAGACTGCTCTAGTGTAATCAAACACGCACAAAATCGCTGTCTACGTTTTGTGCAAAGCCTTCCTCATCCATTGAATGTGAGGAGTGAACCCCATTTTTTGATAGAAGTCCTTGGCGGGTGAATTAAAGTCCCAAACCTCTACAAAGACTTGTTCAACCCCATAATCATCAAAAGTCGCTTCAACTTTGCTAAACAACTTTTCAGCAATCGATTCTTTACGATAATCAGGCAAGACAAACAGTTCATCGACACTCCCCATCGGCACCGGTTTACTCACCGTTGAGATAAGCTCACAAAAATGTCCGGAGATAAAGCCAACAATGAGCTCACCTTTTAATGCCACATAAACCAAGCATTCAGGATCATCCAAGTAACGTGCAATGCTTTTTTCCTGCTCAATCTCTTCTGCCGTTTTAAAGTGCTCTGGGCTAGCAAGGTGGTGGTGATGGTGGAGGTCGAACATCAACTCGTTAAGTTGTTCCAAATCCGTGTGCTTTGCAGCCCTTAAGGTGACATTCATGACTATTGCGCTTCTCAAACCAAATTAATATTTAAACTGAGTCTAGTTTACTTGCCGTGAGTATCTATACAAGTTATTGAATTAATTCATTGTTTGAAGTGTGTATTTTAGATACAAAAACGGCCACATTACGTGGCCATTCTGTTTGAATAATTTTGAATTAAACGAATATCGAAGCTGTGGCTTTTGCCGTGGCTCTGGCTTTTGCTGTAGCTTCAGCTTTATGCACCGTTGTCCTCTTTCTCTTCTTTGAGATCAGCAAGCTGTTGTTCTAGTTCAATAAGCTTAATTTCAGCCTCTACTTCAGCAACTCGCTTTTCTGCATCAGTGCGATTGTCTTGCGCCAGACCATCAGCAGTGACTTGGGTTCGTTGTGCGTTTCTTGCATCATCCGTATCTTTCATTGAACCAGCAACACCACCGGTCACACCACCCAATGCAGCACCCTTCGCGGCTAAGCTCGCATCTCCAGTTAGAGCGCCTGCTGTCGCTCCTAATAAAGCACCACCCACAGCACCACGATTACGTGCAGCATTCTCATTTTCGTTATCCATTGCTGGTGATGCGCAACCAGAAAGAGTCACAATCAGTGTCGCTAAAAGAAAAGGTTTAGTGAATTTCATAGGAGTCTCGCTTAGTTCTTCGTTTGGAATAGAGCCATCTTAAGCAGAACCGTTAATGAGATAAATAAAGCCACGTTTAGACGATACATCATGTTCAGTTATGTATCATTCAACCATCGCATAAGTGCTTATTGATATATATCTTTGAGCTCGCCTTAGCCTGACAAACAAAAAAGGCGACCAATTAGGTCGCCTCAATCGCTCTTTCTCTATAATTATTCTCTTTCAGATGTCACTCTTAGCCTTTGGACCAAAAGTTTTGCATATTTTCTGCACTAGGTGGTGGCCTAACACCGCAATCTCGATAATGATTTTTATCGCCGATCCCCAGTATCTTGCCATTTTCGTCATCAATCATAGCGGCAACTTTAACACCGTCTCCCACATGACGAGTTAGCACTACAATTTCACCGGCTCTTTCAGATCTTACTGCGCCTAAAATTTGATATTCATAGCGGCCTTTCCTTGAATTAACGACCATCTTCGAGTTAATCGGGTCGGCTTCATATCCCACACCAATATCAAAAACCGCTTGATAGAGATCGACGCCAGTCTTAGACACACATTTAAATACCTTGGGATGACTCAAAGGTTCTAACAACGCTCTACTCGCTTCATCCTTTGAAATACTGGCACTAGCAGCACCACTGACCAATAAAGCAATCAACAAAAAGTAAGCTCGCATAAAAAGACCTCAATATGTGGGATTCATAATGAGGTCATAGTAAACGTAATGGATAAGCGGATGAATAAAGTAGAGTTTAGGTAAACCATCACGTTGGCTTATGTATAAGTCAACAAGCCGAAGGTGAGATTACCTAAACTGCGACGTCTATTTACCGATCTTTTCAGCAATTTCAGTTAAGCTGGTAGGGTCGTCAATCGTCGAAGGCACCACATATTGTTCACCTTCTGCGATCTGTCGGATAGTTCTGCGTAAGATCTTACCTGAACGTGTCTTGGGTAGTCTCTCAACAACCAAGGCTTGCTTAAAACAGGCTACCGCGCCAATCTCATTGCGAACCTTGCCAACCAACTCCGCTTGTAACTCAATGCCATCGACTTTTACGCCATCTTTTAACACAACTAGACCTAATGGAAGTTGTCCTTTTAAGTCATCGTGAATACCGACTACCGCGCATTCTGCAATGGCTGGGTGACCACCCACAATCTCTTCCATTTCTCCCGTCGACAGACGGTGTCCCGCTACGTTTATCACATCGTCGATACGGCCCATGATAAATAGATACCCATCTTCATCAAGATAGCCACCGTCCCCAGAAACATAATAGCCTGGGAACTGACTCAAATAGCCGGAATCAAACCGATCATGATTGCGCCATACCGTGGGTAAACAACCAGGCGGCAATGGTCGTTTAAGTGCCACAAACCCTTGTTGATTCGTTTGTGCGATTTCACCCAACTCATTGAGGATCTCCACTTGGTAACCGGGTACTGGCTTAGTTGAAGAACCCGCTTTTACAGGCAAAGATTCAAGCCCTGTTGGATTGGCAGAAATAGCCCAACCCGTTTCGGTTTGCCACCAGTGGTCGATAACCGGTTTATTGGTATGAGATTCGACCCAATCCAATGTTGGCGGGTCCAAGCGCTCGCCAGCCATGAAAATCGACTTGAGCGATGATAAGTCATACTTGGTGAGCAACTCGCCTTCAGGATCTTCTTTCTTGATTGCCCTAAACGCTGTTGGCGCAGAAAACAATACATCGACGTTGTACTCTTCACACACACGCCAGAATGCGCCGGGATCTGGCGTTCGTACTGGCTTGCCTTCAAACAAAATGGTCGTACAGCCATGAATCAATGGCGCATACACAATGTAGGAATGCCCCACGACCCAACCGACATCAGAAGCTGCCCAAAACACACCATCTTGCGGCATATCGTAAATAGTGCTCATCGAGTATTTCATGGCAACCGCATGACCACCATTATCGCGCACCACGCCTTTTGGCTTACCCGTCGTCCCTGATGTATACAAGATATATAGTGGGTCAGTCGCTAGAACAGGCACACATACGTGAGGCAAAGCATCCTCAACAGCTTGCTGCCAAAGTACATCACGTTCGTTGTTCAATTCGGCTAGAGACTGCTCTCTTTGGAATACCACCACTTTCTCAGGCTTCCAACGACTGTCCATGATCGCGCGATCGGCCATCGGCTTATATGGCAGGACTTTATTTATCTCGACACCACAGGAGGCAGTAATCAACACCTTGGGCTCGGCATCTTCAATTCGAACGGCAAGCTCATGAGGAGCAAAACCACCAAACACCACCGAATGCACCGCGCCTAGTCGTGCACAGGCCAACATTGCCATCGCCGCTTCAGGAATCATTGGCATGTAGATCACCACACGATCGCCTTTGGTTACGCCTTGCGTGGCTAACATACCTGCGACTTTTGCCACTTGGTCACGCAATTGATTGTAAGTGTATGAGGATTGATTTCCTGTAACTGGAGAATCGTAAATCAGCGCGGTATTGTCACCTCGTCCATTTTCACAATGATAATCCAGCGCGAGCCAGCAGGTGTTCATCACCCCATCAGGAAACCAACGCTCAATACCATTCTCATCAGTTTGTAATATCGTTTTTGGTGGTTCAAACCAATCTATCGCTTGTGCTTGCGTTTCCCAGAACGAATTGGGGTCTTCCCTCGCCCATTGATACTCGGTGATGTAATCTGTTTTTCTATTCATTCGATTCGTAGCAGACATAATGCCTCCTCCATGATTTATCCATTAGTCCAAGCGCCTTGCTTTTGGCTGTGTCACTTGGGTGCACTCTTTTCTCAGCGTTGTGTTCGTGAACATTTGACCGTTCACGACAATCGCTTTACTTAGGAAAAGGCACACGGATGGCACCTTCCATGATCACTCGGGCACTACGACTCATAATCGCCCGTTCTATTTTCCAACCGCTTTCCGTCTGAATAGCTTTAGCACCCACTTTTAAGGTTCCTGATGGATGACCAAAGGTCACAAAATCTCGGGAACCCTCACCGGCTGCCAAGTTCACTAACGTACCTGGCACACTCGCCGCTGAAGCAATGGCGACCGCAGCTGTCCCCATCATGGCGTGATGCAGTTGTCCCATAGACAAAGCACGCACCAGAAGGTCAGTATCTTCGGCAGCAACCGATTTACCACTGGAGGCTTGGTACGCTTGAGGCTTAGCAACAAACGCGACTTTAGGTGTGTGTTGGCGTGATTCAGCTTGTTCTAAAGAATCAATAAGACCCATAGCTACTGCACCATGTGCTCGGATGGACTCAAACAGAGCCAAGGCTTTGGCATCGCTATTGATATCGGATTGAAGCTCTGTGCCTTGGTAACCAACCGATCCAGCATCGACAAAAATGGTGGGTATTCCGGCATTGATGTATGTCGCTTTAATACACCCCAGATCTGGAACATCTAAAAAATCGACAACATTCCCTGTTGGGAACATAGAGCCACTCGCATCGGCTGGATCTAGAAAATCGACTTGGATCTCAGCGGCGGGGAAAGTGACACCATCGAGCTCAAAGTCACCTAACTCTTGGACTTTCCCATTGGTGATAGGTACATGAACAATAATGGTTTTCTCTATGTTCACTTGCCATACTCGCACCTCCACCACACCGTTTTCTGGAATACGATTCGAATCGACTAAGCAACTATGAATTGCAAATGGGCCCACTGCAGCAGACAAATTGCCGCAGTTACCGCTCCAATCAACGAACGGCTTGTCTATTGCTACTTGGCCGAATAGGTAATCAACATCGTGATCGGCTTTACTGCTTTTCGAAACAATAACAGTTTTACTGGTACTGGATGTTGCGCCACCCATGCCATCGGTTTGTTTACCATAAGGATCTGGACTGCCAATCACGCGCAGAAGTAATGCGTCTCGAGCTTCTCCGGCAACTTGCGCAGCTTCAGGTAAGTCACTTAGGTTGAAGAAAACGCCTTTGCTCGTCCCGCCTCGCATATAGGTCGCAGGCACTTTTATCTGTTTAGTGTTCATCACAAGCTCCTACTGGGCGAGAAAGTCTTTAGCGAAACGTTGCAATACGCCACCAGCGCTGTACACATTCACTTCGTCTGCCGTGTCTAGTCGGCAAGTCACAGGAACATCCAGCTTTTCACCGTTTTTACGAGTGATCACTAAAGCCAAATCAGAACCTGCTTCAATGTTGCCGTACACGTCGTAAAGCTCAGTACCGTCCAGTTCTAAGGTGTTGCGATTGGTTCCCGCTTTAAACTGCAAAGGCAACACACCCATTCCAACTAAGTTGGTTCTGTGGATTCGTTCAAAGCCTTCGGCAACAATCACTTCAACACCCGCTAAGCGCACACCTTTGGCAGCCCAGTCACGTGATGAACCTTGTCCATAATCGGCACCCGCCACGACGATCAAGGGTTGTTTACGATTCATGTAGGTTTCAATCGCTTCCCACATTCGCGTAACTTGACCTTCAGGTTCAACTCTTGCTAATGAACCTTGCACGACTTCTCCAGCGTCCTTCACCATTTCGTTAAACAGCTTAGGGTTAGCGAACGTTGCTCGTTGTGCGGTTAAGTGATCACCTCTATGGGTCGCGTAAGAGTTAAAATCCTCTTCCGGCACTTCCATTTTGGTGAGGTATTCCCCCGCAGCGCTCGAAGCGAGAATCGCATTTGAAGGGGATAAGTGATCTGTGGTGATGTTGTCACCTAGAATCGCTAAAGGTCTCATACCAGATAGGCTTCGTTCTCCCGCAAGAGCCCCTTCCCAATAAGGTGGTCTGCGTATATAGGTGCTTTGAGGTCGCCAGTCATAAAGCGGCTCAGTCGTCACCTGTTCCTCGTCTGGCTGGAACATTTTCACGTAGATTTGTTGGAATTGCTGAGGCTTAACGTGCTCACCGACAACAGCATCGATCTCGGCATCACTCGGCCATAAATCACTTAAGTAGATTGGCTTACCATTGTTGTCGGTGCCTAAGCTGTCTTTCTCGATATCAAAGCGAATCGTGCCAGCCAACGCGTAAGCAACCACCAACGGCGGTGAGGCTAAAAACGCTTGTTTGGCATAGGGATGGATTCGACCATCAAAGTTTCGATTCCCTGACAACACAGCAGTTGAGTACAGGTCGCGGTCGATGATCTCTTGTTGGATTTTAGGATCCAACGCCCCACTCATTCCGTTACAGGTAGTACACGCATAACCGACGATACCGAAGCCTAATTGTTCCAGCTCAGGTAGCAAACCTGCCGACTCAAGATAGAGCTTGGCAACTTTAGAGCCCGGCGCAAATGACGTTTTCACCCACGGCTTACGAACTAATCCAAGCTGATTAGCTTTCTTAGCCACCAATGCTGCGGCGACTACGTTTCTTGGGTTGCTGGTGTTGGTACAAGAAGTAATTGCCGCAATGATTACGGCACCATCGGGCATCTGATCATCGCTGTACTGCTTAGCATGCTGCTCTTTCCAAGATGCTTGACTGATGCCTTGTTCAGCCAGCTCTCTGGTTGGCAAACGACGATGGGGGTTGGATGGCCCTGCAAGATTGCGCTCTACCTTCGATAAATCAAACTCTAATACACGTTCGTATTGAGCAGAGTCTAGATCGTCAGCCCATAGCCCGGTTTGCTTAGCGTAGCGTTCAACTAATTCAACCTGCTCAGGCTCTCGACCGGTGAGCTTCAGGTATTGAATGGTCTGCTCATCGATGTAAAACATACCAGCTGTTGTACCATACTCTGGCGTCATGTTGGAGATAGTTGCGCGGTCACCAATGGTCAGTGCACGAGCCCCTTCACCGAAGAATTCCAAATAGCTTGAGACCACTCTCTCATTGCGAAGGAACTCAGTAATCGCAAGCACAATATCCGTTGCAGTTATCCCTTCTTGTCGTTGACCCGTCAGTTTAACGCCGACAATATCAGGCAATCGCATCATCGACGGACGACCGAGCATCACTGTCTCAGCTTCCAAGCCCCCCACACCAATCGCAATAACGCCCAAAGCATCAACGTGCGGTGTATGGCTATCGGTACCAACACAGGTATCAGGAAACGCGATGCCTTCTTTAGATTGAATAACTGGAGACATTTTCTCCAAGTTAATCTGGTGCATGATCCCGTTACCCGCTGGGATCACACTCACGTTTTTAAACGCCGTTTTACACCATTCAATAAAATGAAAACGGTCTTCGTTTCTGCGCTCTTCAATCGCGCGGTTTTTATCAAACGCTTGGTTATCAAAGCCTGCATGTTCCACGGCTAACGAGTGATCAACAATCAATTGGGTTTCGACCACTGGGTTTACCTTGGCAGGGTCTCCGCCTTGGTCGGCAATTGCATCTCGTAAACCAGCCAAATCTACTAGGGCTGTTTGGCCAAGAATGTCATGACACACCACGCGCGCAGGATACCAAGGAAAATCTAAGTCGCTCTTACGTTCAATGATCTGTTTTAAGCTGTCTTCAAGAGTTTCAGGATCACAGCGTCTTACTAATTGCTCTGCCAATACTCTCGACGTATAAGGCAAGGTTTTATAACTGCCTGGAGATAGTGCTTCTACCGCTTCGCAAGCATCGAAATACTCTAAATGGGTTCCGGGTAAAAGTTTCCGGTACTGATTTTTATCAGGGTACTGAGCTTGTTCAAGTTTTACATCAGACATACATCCACCATTATCTGTTAAATTCTATTCGTTGGTTCTCGAGGCCTTATCACATGAAGAGAAAAGTCACCTCGAGATATAAGTCGGCTCGATATAGAGAACTAACGTAAATGGATTGGTAGCCAGTCTTGATGCTCTGGCCCGGTGTAGTCTGCACTTGGACGAATAATTCGATTGTTTTCTCTTTGCTCGAATACGTGTGCCGTCCAACCCGTAAGGCGGCTCATCACGAAGATAGGAGTAAACAATTTGGTTGGGATGTCCATGAAGTGATAAGCCGATGCATGGAAGAAGTCAGCATTACAGAACAAGCCTTTCTCGCGCTTCATTACCGCTTCAACACGTTCTGAAACGGCGTAAAGCTGTTGATCTCCCACCTCTTGAGCTAGCTCTTTTGACCAACGCTTGATTAGAGCATTTCGTGGATCGCTCTCACGATAAATGGCATGACCGAAGCCCATGATTTTGTCTTTGTTAGCAAGCATCTGCATGATGTTCGTTTCTGCTTCATCAGCGGTTTGCCAATCTTGGATCATTTCCATCGCCGCTTCATTTGCACCGCCATGTAAAGGGCCTCGTAGTGTGCCAATCGCTGCGGTGACACAAGAGTGGATATCCGACAGTGTGGATGCACACACACGAGCGGCAAAGGTTGAAGCATTAAACTCATGTTCCGCGTAAAGGGTTAGCGAGCAGTGCATCACCTTCTTATGAAGTTCACTAGGTGTTTTATCCGTTAGCATTTTCAAGAAGTAGCCACCCAGACATGCTTCGCTTTGATCTTCAGTATCAATTCGCACGCCATCATGACTAAAGCGGTACCAATAACAAATAATGGCAGGGAAAAGCGCGAGCATTCGTTCAGTCGCAGGCAGTTGCTCGGAGAAATCGGACTCTTGCTCTAGATTACCTAACATTGAACAACCCGTTCTCATCACATCCATTGGATGAGCGTCTGCAGGGATCAGTTCTAAGGCCGCTTTCAAAGGTTGAGGCAAGCCGCGTAAACCAATCAACAATGTTTTGTAATCGTCTAACTCTTTTTCACTGGGTAAATGACCTCTCAGTAGCAGATGTGCCACTTCTTCGAACTGAGCATGATTAGCAAGGTCGGTTATGTCATAGCCACGGTAGGTCAAACCCGTTCCTGACTGGCCTACCGTACATAGCGCCGTAGTTCCCGCACTTTGGCCACGTAGACCAGCACCACCGATTGCAGGTGCGCTTACTGGTGCACTTGCTGTTTTTGCGCTTTGTTGTTGGTTTTCTGTTGAAACCTTTTCGACAGCTGCTTTATCACTCAAAGATACAGACATGGTGAACTCCTTTTCTGTGTTAGTCGCCTGCACTCTTTGGTGCTGCCTGTTTATGTGTCCGGTGATCTTTATCATCGGTACTGGATATGGCGACTAACCATTTCACGTTATTGGATTAAGTTGATTTTTGATTAATTGAAACCGGTTTACTCTTCGCTTGAAAACAACTGATCAAGCTTGTTCTCGTAGTCGTGGTAATTCAGGTGTTCGTATAGCTCTTTACGGGTTTGCATTGAATCCAATAGAGCTTCTTGATTACCTTCAACTAACAAGTGTTTGTAAACATTCTCCGCAGCTTTGTTCATCGCACGGAACGCACTCAATGGGTAAAGCACCATATCGACACTTGATTGGGCCAACTCATTACAGTTGTAGAGTGGCGTTTGGCCAAACTCAGTGATGTTCGCAAGAATAGGCACGTGCTTACCCGTTGCAGATTTCAGCGCCGCCGAGAACTTCACGTATTGATCTAGTTGATTCATCGCCTCAGGGAAAATCATGTCTGCGCCCGCTTCAACACACGCAATTGCTCGTTCAATCGCGCTATCAATACCTTCAACCGCCAATGCATCGGTACGAGCCATAATCACAAAGCTTTCGTCGGTTCTGGCATCGGTTGCCGCTTTCACTCTATCGACCATCTCTTGCTGACTAACAATTGCTTTATTTGGTCGATGACCACAGCGTTTCTGAGCCACTTGGTCTTCCATGTGAATCGCAGCTGCGCCCGCCTTCTCCATCGCGCGAATCGTGCGCGCAATATTGAACGCGCCGCCAAAACCTGTGTCGATATCCACCAGCAAAGGCAAATCACACGCATTGGTAATACGTTCAACATCGACCAATACATCGTTCAATGTCGTAATACCTAAATCAGGCAAGCCATAAGACGCATTGGCGATGCCTCCACCAGACAAATAAATGGCCTGATGACCCAAGTTCTTTGCCATCATCGCGCAATACGGATTCACAGTGCCGACGATCTGCAATGGATCGTTGTCTTGCACAGCTTGTCGGAACTTGGCTCCTGCTGATAACTTCATAATGACGCTCCTTGTTAATTGTTAATTTCTAATCTTTATGACTAATGATGTTTAGCTCTCGCCAGCGAAGAACCGCTAGCAAATACCAGTCGCCAGTTAATCAAGATCTTTGGATTGAATTTGTTGCTCTATAAGCAATCGGCTACCCGAGATGTGTCTTCGCATTAGCATTTCTGCTAGCTCTTCATCACGGTTGCGAATCGCTTGTAGGATGTATTTGTGTTCATCGAGCGCCTCTTTTGGTCGAGACTGAGCCCTAGGCGATTGATAGCGGTACATGCGTAATAGGTGATAAAGCTCATCACACAGCAGCGAAATGAGTTTGCTGTTACGACTCGCTTTGATAATGCGGTAATGGAAATCAAAATCCCCATGTTGATGAAAGTAAGAAGAACCTTCGACTTCATCGATGTGCTTTGAGTGTGTCGACAATAATCCTTCAAGCCCGATAAGCTCTTCTTGTGTGATATGTCGCGCTGCTAGGCGAGCCGCCATGCCTTCCAATGCCTCTCGCACCGCGTAAAGCTCTAGCAGTTTGTCTGCCGAAAAAGTAATAACTCGAGCGCCGACATGTGGAATACGTTCTATCAGGCCAAGTCCTTCAACACGCATTATCGCTTCACGTAATGGACCTCGGCTTACCTCAAAGCGTTTAGCCAATTCAGGTTCCGAGATCTTACTGCCCGGAGCTAATTCACCGTTAACAATCGCCTCAACGAGGTACTCAGTCAGATTTTCCGACTTGGTGTTTTCTTTGTCGCTCACACGTGTTTTCGTGTTTGCACTTAAGGTGAGGTCTTTTATCGCAGTATTCATATTCACGCTGCTCACTTCTGATTGCCGACCCTAACTGTCAACAATTTCATAACATGAACATAAAATACACGATCAAATTGTCGACAATCAAGCAGATTGTCGACAATTTAGACTAAGGTAGTATTTTTTATATACGATAAAAACTCATCCAAAAGGACACTGAAAACAACTTAAATACTTGTTATTTATTAATTTAAACAGGACAACAACAACCAGCCCGATACCTACTCTAAAGTCATTTAAAATCGATGTGTCGACAACTTATAGCCGAACTGGTCAAAAGCAGCCCCGTTTGTGCCTATCCACCAGCTCACCGATAAACAGATATAAAAAAGGCGCACTCATGTGCGCCTTTCATTCATCGAACCCGTTCTAACAAGCCAACCTTTAATCAAGCTATCTGACGAGTGACTTCGAGGTATTTGCTGATATCGACAAAATCAATCTGTTCTGGTTTGAGATACTCTTCTGCATAACGCAGGTGAGTACCGCTGGTTAAGAACAATCTAAACAGCTCGATATCTAGATGCTCGTCCAACGCCATTTTATACATGATGTCGACAGCAACACTGATTGGTTTCGCCTTCTTATAAGGCCTATCCGCAGCAGTTAACGCCTCAAAAATATCTGAGATCACCAGAATACGTTCTGGGATTGAAAGGTCATCACCTGTCAGCTTCCTTGGATAGCCTGTGCCTTTAAGGGTTTCATGGTGAGTCGACGCATAACGAGGCACACGGCTTAGCTCTTTCGGGAATGGCAGGTTTTCAAGCATCTTGATGGTACCAAGCATGTGCTCATTTATCTTAAACCTATCTTCAGCAGTTAAGGTACCACGCGCAATACTCAGGTTATAGACTTCGCCCAGATTGTATAAGTGCTCAGGCACATCCATTTTAATTTGATGTTTCGGGTCAAACTCTAACGGCCTATCTCTTTTCACTATATGCTCTGCTTTATCACTTAACAGTGGCTCTGTTGCAGGTAAACTTGCACTCGGTTCTCGGTTCAACGCCTCTATCGGTGATAAACCAAGTTGATCATCAAAGTTACGCGTCCAAGTCGTCTCAGCGATAGATCGAATACGTGCGACTTTATCTTCACTCATGAATTCACCACCAACGTTTGATG
This sequence comes from Vibrio sp. 1F169, assembly GCF_041439605.1. Classification (NCBI taxonomy): domain Bacteria; kingdom Pseudomonadati; phylum Pseudomonadota; class Gammaproteobacteria; order Vibrionales; family Vibrionaceae; genus Vibrio; species Vibrio sp. 1F169. The sequence goes on from NZ_JBGOOI010000048.1 coordinate 31,170, forward strand.
CCGCGATAAAAGCAAAGTCCTCTTGTAGTTGCTGTTTGGTTGACGCAAGTTCATCAGCTACCAGCTCAGCCGGTAGAGATCCTTCGAGTTGTTTTGTCAAAGCTGTAATTTCTGCATCACGCCAAAGCACTTCAAATCGAGTTCTCAACTCGTGAATTCGGTTGTAGTTAGCTTCTAGCTTCGTACCTTTATCGACGATGTGTTCAGGTGTCGTGATCTTGCCACAATCATGAAGCCAAGCAGCAATTCTAAATTCACGACGTTCATCGTCGTTCTCAAATCTAAAGTCTTTGAAATGCTCTGACTGGGATTTTTCAGCCGCATCAGCCAACATCAAGCCCAGTTCTGGTACGCGGTTACAGTGCCCAGCCGTATAAGCGGATTTATCATCGATAGCCTGGGCGATAAGTTTAATGAACGACTCAACAAAGGCTTCTTGGGTTAGCTCATGTTGCTTGAGTTCCATCGCCATGTCTTTTACCGCCACAGATAGCTCCCATACTTCTTTAATTCGAGTGTCAACAAGTTCGACACTGTCATAATCACGCATCTTGATCTTATGAGTCTCCTCCTCTAATTGACGAATAGGACGCACTATCGGTGCACCAAAAACCCAAGCAATAGGTAAGGTCAAACTCATCAGTAACATCGTTACGCCAACAGAGGTTACTAGACGTTTATTGACTGTACTAAAGATTTCAGTTTCGGGAATCAATACCGCAAAATACTCAGAGTAGTGTTCGCCTGTGTCTATTTTCTTTAAATAGAGATGCTTGACCTCGCCATTCAACTCTACCCTTATCATACTGCCTTCAACCGTTGCTTCCTTAGCCAAATCATAAAGTTCAGTATAAGGAACCGTCGTATTCGTATTAAAGCCGGTATCATGGAGCCACTTTTTCGCTAAGGCATCAAGTTGTTCATCACCCAATCTACTGATAGCCTTATCAATAATTGGAAGCAATTGCTTATGCTTGCTCTGCAACACCAAATGGAATTGATTTGTGTAGTTCCGTTTTAGATCTTCTAGAGTCCCATTGACAACAAGGCCTGGCTGGAAAAACCTATCTAATGCAAACGAGAGTACGGGTTCTGCTTCTAAGAAAGCAAAGTTCTCTTCGCTTTCAATTGAATTAAATGCAGACTCTAGGTTTTCAAATTCAACTAAATCAATGTTCGGAAAATCCTCTCTCAACTTAGGAATAATTGACCACCCAGATAAAATGGCAACTTTTTCACCCTCAAGCTCGGCATAATTAGTGACAACCTTCGCGCCGACCCTTGTCACGATAGAAAATGGCAATTCATAAATTGGAGTCGTGTATAGGCCATCTATGCCATTATTTTTATAATGTTGAACCGATTGCAGGCCATCAATACTTCCTTCTTGAAACTTACTGACAAGCTCGTCCCAAGAGAAACCATTCACAAATTCAAACCTGATCCCAGTCATCTCACCGATCATTTTGAGAAGGTCTATCGCATAACCGTTTGGTTTCCCCGCCACAGAAAAGTCCATCGGCCCCCAATCATTTTGATTAGAAACTAGCAGCGGAGGGGTATCGTTAACCAAGGTTTTTTGCTCAGATGATAATATCAATGTTGATACATCAAACTCCGATTCCTGATTGTTAACCTTGAGGTTGGACGCTATGATATTTCCCGATTTCGAATATAAGAAAGACTCAACCTTACTATCTTCTGCTAATCCAAGCGCCGTACCTGATAATTTGTTAGCCAAAGAAGACAACACAATATCAATACCAATCACATGTTGAATTTCAGATTCTATTTTCGAATCAAACGCTAAAGAATAAGTTTGTCCGGTAATTTGTAAATGCTGAAAAAGATATGGCTGAGTTTTTTCGACCGACTGAACATTGGCAGAAACATACCAAGGCCTGGTCGTTGGAAAGTAGTTGCTCTGCTCCGTAGTTGAGCTTCTGAGCGTAAACTCTTGGTCAAAGTATTTCGTTGTCCGGACTCGCTCCTGCCCTATATTTTTAATCTCAACCACAACCCAACGATCCGTTTGTTGTGCACCTATTTTTTCTCTAACGACAGGGGCAGATTCTAGATTAATAATTTGGAAGAAATTTTCATCGGATGAGCCAATGTAAATACTATAAAAGAGAGGGTTATCTTTAATGGCTTCAGAAAGAATACTACGCGACTCTTCTTTCGATATTTTGTTACTGATTGACCGTTTCACTGAAGCAAGTAAACGCGCAGTGTTGGCTGCGTCAGAATCAATAGCGCCTATATAATCACTCAGGTCATGAGACACCATCGTCAACTTTGATAGGGTATTCTCAGTCGCCATTTTTTTACTGAAGTAATATTGCAGTGAAACCGCAACAACAGCGGTAAGAAATGTCGCGAGTAAAAACATTCCTCCAACAGTAAATCGTAACGAAATTTTTTTGTCTGTCATTATTCGATCCTTGAATAACCATTAGCTCAGAAATGTAACGTGCCAGCAATATTTATATTATTACAGTAGCACACCCCACCTAGCAACACATTATTCTATATATACAAGAGCGTCTCCCTATCCCTCTCTCTGTGTCACAATAAAGTACCTACTTTAATGATACCCAACAGTATAAAACGGCTAATAGTCAAAACAAATTGTTCACACAACCTTAAGAAAAAATGAGAATAATTATTTCTTGAAGAATCCTAGAGCCACGTCCCCGTGAACTTTATGCACTTTATTCACCCAATGTTCTTTATCCTCAATCTCGCCGCATTAAAGACAATTCGTTAACACATCGTTAACTTTAACCTCATCTACTAAACACCCGATTCGTGTATTTAGTAGCTGGATATAAAACATAAGTTTCTCTCCATTGAAGAGATCCCCTACATAAGGAACGTGAACCATGTTCAAGGCACTGAAACCTACTCTTGCGGCTTCTATCATCGCAGCAACCTTTTCTTTTAACACTTTTGCTGCTGACGTAGAAAAAATCCACTTCCTAATCCCTGGCGGCGCTGGTGGCGGTTGGGATATGACGGCTCGTGGTACGGGTGATGTATTAGTTAAATCCGACATCGTAGAAAATGTCTCTTTCCAAAACTTGTCTGGTGGTGGTGGCGGTAAAGCCATTGCACACCTAATCGAGACGGCTCAACGTCAAGAAGACACGCTAATGGTGAACTCAACGCCTATCGTTGTTCGTTCACTAACGGGGATCTTCCCACAATCTTTCCGCGACCTAACTCCTGTAGCAGCAACTATTGCCGATTACGGTGCAATCGTCGCGTCTGCGGATTCTAAGTACAACACTTGGGAAGACGTCGTTAAAGAGTTCGAAACCAACCCACGTAAAGTAAAAATTGCTGGTGGTTCAGCTCGTGGCAGCATGGACCACCTTGTGGTTGCGGCAGCGTTCAAAGGCGAAGGTTTTGATGCGAAGAAAGTACGTTACATTGCCTACGATGCTGGCGGTAAAGCGATGGCGGCACTGCTTTCTGGCGAAACACAGCTGCTTTCTACTGGCCTTGGTGAAGTGCTAGAGATGTCTAAATCTGGCCAAGTAAAAGTGCTTGCTGTGACGGCGCCAAAGCGTCTTGACGCTGCACCTAACATCCCAACACTGACTGAGTACGGCAACGAAACCGTATTCGCTAACTGGCGTGGTTTCTTTGCAGCACCTGGCACAAGCCAAGCGAAGATCGACGAGTGGAATGTAGCGCTTGGCAAAATGTACAAAACCGATGAGTGGCAAGTGGTTCGTGACCGTAACGGTTGGATCGACAACTACAAAGCTGACAAAGATTTTTACGCCTTCCTAGAAGATCAAGAAAAACAGATGGGCGACCTAATGCGTGAGCTTGGTTTCTTGAAATAACCAACAACCATAGAGGGCCTATGTGCCCTCTTACTCTTTCCTTGTTTCGCCGTGCATGAGTTAACTTCAAACTCCTTTGTTTATTCGTAGACGTATTACTAACGCTTGCCGATTCGTTGTAAACGCAAGTGGCTGATAAACCAGTACCGTAATTCGCTTACCTTTGGTTAGTGATCCCAGACATTTCATTGACTCGCTCATGTACGGCTTTTTTACTTTTTATACCACCCCAAATGGAGTTGGATATGTCGGACTTACCAACCAAATTTCTGAGTAAGGAATCTTTGCTTTCGAAGGATCGCATCGGAGCCATGCTCTTTATGCTTGCGTGTTTATGCTATGGCTACCAAACCACGCTGATTCCTTTGTTCCCCGGTGACGAGTACGAACCCTTCACAGCAAGAACCTTACCTATCCTGCTAACGTTTATCGGCATTGGCCTTTCGTTGATCCTGCTTATAACCGGACAGCCGGATAAAAAAGTCACATGCGACACTACGCCGCTGAACTGGAAACTGCTTATTGGCTTCTTGGTGTTAATGGCTCTGTACGGTGTTGGGCTGACTTATCTTGGCTTTATTTTAGCAACCAGCTTCTTCTTACTTGCAGGCTTTTACCTACTGGGTGAGCGCCGCAAAGCTGTCTTATTTGGCGCGTCGTTTCCTTTCGTTATCGCGTTCTTTCTTTTATTAACTCAAGGCTTAGATATCTACCTAGAGCCTGGTTTAATCTTCACTCTTTGGTAGGGATAACATTATGTTAGACGGAATTTTACAAGGACTCTCTACCGTATACCTGCTAACTTAAAACACTCTTTCAAAATCAATACCTTGCGCGCATGTGTCTAACTAATTTAAGCAAAAGTAACACACTGCGTAACACATAATTCTGAGTTGAAAAGATACACAACGAATCAGGCAGAAACAGGGGAACAAGCGATGTGGTATGAATGGACAATCTTAGGTTTACTTTATGTGATCGTCTTAGGGGTAAAAGCGTGGTGTCTGTGTGGTCTTGCACTGGCACAAAATGATACAATTCAAACCTTAGTTAAAAGCCGAGAGAAATAGCAAAGGGCTTTGTTGCGTAATTAAATTTAAAGATAGAACTACCCCGTTTCGCGTATTTCT